>ONQE01000101.1 GCA_900319925.1 uncultured Bacteroidales bacterium
TTAACGCACAGGGACGTCTATCTGGACTTTTTCAAAGACAAGAAGGAAAAGATTCTCTCGTTGCGAAGCGGGCAGCCGTTATGGTTCAAGGACAACGGTTTCTATTCGGCGGCGGGCGACTGCGTGGGAGTTCTGTCTGCGAAAAAGCGCAACGAACTGCAGGAGCTCTATCGGCAAGGATTCACAGTCTATGCTGCGGAGGTGGCCTTTGTGGCAGCCTGGCGCGGCGAGAACGACACCGTGGAGTCGGCGGTGATGTTGCCGAGGATGCAGCTGCGGCGGTGAATACGGGATGTGTATATGCGACGCTTGGAAGCGTCGGCTCCTAAGCACCGATTCGTCCAAATAAAAAAAGTTGATGCGTAAGCCCTGGTCCTGCATAATTTCTCGCCCAACCTACCGAAATTTTTCGTATATTTGCAGGTTTTTTGAGAAAAAGTAAAACCATTAATAATGAGCGAGTTAGAAAATACGATTGAGAAAGAAGAAACCTACGGTGCAGGTAATATCCAGGTTCTGGAAGGGCTTGAGGCCGTGCGGAAACGTCCCGCCATGTACATCGGCGACGTCAGCGACCGTGGTCTGCACCATTTAGTCAACGAGGTGGTCGATAACTCCATCGACGAGGCCCTCGCCGGATTCTGCAACAACATCGAAGTCAAAATACTGGAAGGCAACGCCATCAGCGTGCTCGACGACGGGCGCGGCATCCCCACCGACATGCATCCCAAGGAGAAGCGCTCCGCCCTGGAGGTCGTCATGACCGTCCTGCACGCCGGCGGCAAGTTCAACAAGGACTCCTACAAGGTCTCCGGCGGTCTGCACGGCGTCGGCGTCTCCTGCGTGAACGCCCTCTCCAAGCACCTCACCGCCGAGGTCTTCCGTGACGGACTCCACTTCATCCAGGAATACGCCTACGGCAAGCCCCTCTACCCCGTGAAAGTGCTCGGCTCGAGCGACTACCGCGGCACCAAAATCACCTTCCTGCCCGACGACACGATTTTCCACACCACCGTCTATGAGTTCGACCGTCTCGCGCACCGTCTCAAAGAGCTTGCCTACCTGAACAAGGGCATCCACATCTCCATCGAGGACCTGCGCAGGACCAACGAAGACGGCAGCCACCCCAAGGAGATCTACTATTCCGAGAACGGTCTCCGCGATTTCATCATGCACCTCGACGAGGGCCGCACCAAGATCACGTCGCAACCCATCTACATCGAGGGTGAGAAGCAGGGCGTGCCCGTGGAAGTCGCCATGCAGTACAACGACTCCTTCACCGAGAACATCCACTCCTACGTCAACAACATCAACACCATCGAGGGCGGCACGCACCTCACGGGTTTCCGTCAGGCGCTCACTCGCACCCTCAAGAAATACGCCGACGACAACAAGCTGCTCGACAAACTCGAGAAGAGCAAGATCGAGATTTCCGGCGACGACTTCCGCGAGGGTCTCACCGCCATCATCTCCGTGAAGGTGGCCGAGCCGCAGTTCGAAGGCCAGACCAAGACCAAGCTCGGCAACAGCGAGATTGCCGGTGTGGTGAACCAGATGGTGGGCGAAATGCTGACCAACTATCTGGAGGAGAACCCGAAAGACGCGAAGTCCATCGTCGACAAGGTGGTGCTGGCCGCCCAGGCACGCCACGCCGCCCGCAAAGCCCGCGAGCTCGTGCAGCGCAAGACCGCCTTCAGCGGTTCCGGACTGCCTGGCAAGCTCGCCGACTGCTCCTCCAAGGACGCGACAAAGTGCGAGCTCTTCCTCGTGGAGGGTGACTCTGCAGGCGGCACCGCCAAGCAGGGCCGCGACAGCCACTTCCAGGCCATCCTGCCCTTGCGCGGTAAGATCCTGAATGTGGAGAAAGCCATGCAGCACCGCGTCTTCGAGAGCGAGGAAATCAAGAACATCTACACCGCCTTAGGCGTCACCATCGGCACGGAAGACGACAGCAAGGCCCTGAATATGTCCAAGCTGCGTTACCACAAGGTCATCATCATGACCGATGCTGATGTCGATGGCAGCCACATCGCCGCCCTGATCCTCACCTTCTTCTTCCGCTACATGCGCGAGCTCATCGAGCAGGGCCACGTCTATCTGGCCACCCCGCCGTTGTACGGTGTGAAGAAGGGCGACAAGTTGCAGTACGCCTGGACCGACGAACAGCGCGACCGTCTCACGGCCGAAGCCTCCGCCGGCGGCCGCAAGGTGCACGTGCAGCGCTACAAAGGTCTCGGTGAGATGAAGGACGACCAGCTGTGGGACACCACTATGGACCCTGCCCAGCGCCTGCTCCGCCAAGTCACCATCGAGAATGCTGCCGAAGCCGACCGCATCTTCTCCATGCTTATGGGCGACGAGGTTCCGCCGCGCCGCGAATTCATCGAACAGAACGCCACCTACGCCAATATCGACGCGTAGTCTAGTTAGTAGTTTGTAGTTAGCAGTTAGTAGTTATGGAAGAACCCGAAGCAAACATCAACAACGAACCCGAAGTCATCACGGCAGACAACACCGAACAGAAAACCGAGCGGCCCGTACAGGAGCAACCGACTGTTCCTGCCGATGTCATCTCCTTCAAGCATGTGAATATCTCGCACCGGAAGCTGCGGGTACTGACGGACATCAGCTTCTCCATCAAGCAGGGCGAGTTCGTCTATCTGATCGGCAAGACCGGCTCCGGCAAGTCTTCCATCCTGAAGACCCTCATCGGCGAGCTGAAGCCCGAGGGCGAAGAGGCCATGATGATCGGCTACGACCTGCTGCAGATGAAGAAGAAACAGATTCCCGAGCTGCGCAAGAAAATCGGGGTGGTGTTTCAGGATTATCAGCTGCTCAAGGACCGTACAGTCATCGACAACCTGATGTTTGTGCTCCGCGCCACCCAGTGGAAGGACAAGCACGCCATGCTCAATCGCTGCGAGGAGGTGCTCACCTTGGTCGGGTTGGAGACCAAAGACTTCAAGTTGCCGTCACAACTCTCCGGCGGCGAACAGCAACGCGTCTGCATCGCCCGAGCCCTGCTCAACAGTCCCGATCTCATCCTCGCCGACGAGCCCACCGGCAACCTCGACCCCATCACCGCCGAGGAAATCTTTCAGGTCTTCCACCACATCAACCAGAGCGGTACCACGGTGTTCATGGCTACCCACAATTTCTCCCTTATCGACAAGTTCCCGTCCCGCGCCATCTGCATCGAGGATGGAAAACTGATTGATTCGTTGGTGTAAGGGTTACACGGTTACAAGGTTGGATTGCAGAGACGCAAAATCTTGCGTCCTACTAAATGTGCAAAGAGATGATATCCGTTTTAATTCCGACATACAATACAAACTTACATCCGCTCATCTCGGAACTCCAGACGCAACTCAAGGACTGCCAAATCGAGTACGAGATCATCATTGAAGATGATGCGTCGTCAGATTTGACCATCCGTCACCATAATTCGCTCTTGGGGGAGATGGAGAACATCACCTATATAGAGCATTCGGAGAATCTCGGGAGGTCCAAGACACGAAACCAACTTGCCGACACTGCCAGGTACCCATACCTGCTTTTCATGGATTGCGACGCGCGGGTCAAGAGCAGCAACTATATTGCCAAATATCTGAACTACATTCAGACCCACGAGCAAAAGAGCCAGGCGTTTGCCGTCTCCGGCGGACTGGCATACCGCCACGCTCTCCCACCCAAGGAGCAGCAGTTGCGCTACATTTACGGCATTTGCCGGGAGGTGCGGCCTTCCGCGATCCGGAATCGCCACCCGTACCAACACTTCACACCGTTCAATCTGTTGATTTCCAAATCCGTGTTCGACATCTGCCGTTTCGACGAGAGTCTCACCGATTACGGCTACGAGGACACCTTCTTTGGTCTGGACCTTGAAACGCAGGGGATTCCGCTCCGGCATATCGACAACGAGCTATACCATGACGGGTTAGACGACAATCGCGAATTCCTGCGGAAAATCGGGTGCAGCGTGGACAATCTTGCCAGACTTTTCCATGACGGGCGCGTGGACGACCGCTTCCGCGCTCAAAGCAAGCTGCTGCGTACCTGGGAGAAACTTCGCACCCGTTTTTATGCGCCCCTGCTGTTCGGCACCCTTCGCGCCACACGCGGGCTCCTTAAAAGCCTGATGTGCAATTGGAGCATCCTACGGGCCATGGATCTGTACAAGCTGTCGCTGCTTGACGACGCCATCGCCGCGAAATAAGGAAGGGAGCTATTATCGTTTGATATTCCTCGCATTCAGCGCGGCACGATAACGGGCGGCGTTACGGGCATGTTCGGCTGCATTAGCCGTGAAGTTGTGGTAGCCGGAAAAGTCCTCCTTCGCACACATATACAGGTAGTTATGATGCCGATAGTGTAGCACGGAATCCATCGTGGAGGCTTCGGGAATGCGGATCGGGCCAGGCGGAAGACCAGCGTATTTATACGTATTGTAGGGAGAATCCACCTGCAGGTCGGCATTGAGGATACGTTGCCGCGCGAAATCACCGAGGGCAAACTTCACTGTCGGATCCGATTGCAGCAACATTCCCTTGTTCAGACGGTTCATGTAGAGGCCGGCGATAACCGCCTTCTCCGACGGGCGCATATTTTCCTCCTCGACAATCGAGGCGAGCGTAGCCACTTGCACCGGCGTCAAACCGATTTCCTTGGCCGTTTCTTTCCGATTTTCATCCCAGAATTGTCCATAGAAGTCGTTCATCCGGTCGAGGAAATCCTCCGCCGTGATGTCATAGTAAATCTCGTATGTATTTGGGATAAAGAGACATACCGCAGTTGTGTCGGACAGACCAAACTTTTGCATATAGGTTCCGTCGTGCAACAACGCACTCAGTTCCTCCGGTTCGAAGAAGAACTTGTCGCCGACTTTCTCGACAAATTGGTCAACAGTACGGATGTTGTTGAATGTGAACTTCACGGGATAATGTTGCCCGCGTCGGAGCAACCGGACGAGGTCAAGATTGGTGCGACAATCGGAGATGTCGTACTTACCGACTCGCATCGTCTTGTACTTCAACGCGTCGGCAGTTTTCCGGAAGGTTTTCTCAGACTTAAGGACCTCATATTTGCGCAGTGTGTCGAGCACTTGTTCGAAGGTTGCATTCGGTGGCACCACTACAGTAACCTCGCGGTTCTGAACATTCTCTGACATAAACGTACGGTAGAACCATACTCCTACGGCACCGGCCAACAGGCAAATGCCCAAAATCACGGCTATAATGATACTTTTTTTGTTCATAACGGTCTCCTTTGTTCAGCGGTTGCGCACCTAAATTCGGACAATCACCCTTAACTGATGCGAGTAGCGATGCAATTCTTCGTTGAAGATGCCGGTTTCGTCGAGGCGATCAATGCGCACTTGTCCGCTGGAATGGATGATTTTGCCGTCGCCGAGCACCAATCCCACATGCACCACCCTGCCCTCCTCATTGTGGAAGAAGGCGAGGTCGCCGAGTCGGGCTTCCTGCACAAAATCAAGTGGCTCCCCGCACAGGACTTGCTGGGAAGCATCGCGGGGGAGTTGCACTCCCACCAACGAATAAATCAGCTGCACAAAACCCGAGCAGTCGATGCCGAGCGGGGTACGGCCGCCCCAAAGATACGGGGTTCCAAGCAGGGAAAGGGCCAATTTCTGAAGGAGTTCCATACGCTGCACCCGGGAGATATCCGGGACGCCCTCCGCAGGCCACCAGCTTTCCGCATTCGGAATCGGGGCGTGCTCCGGGAACGGGCTTCGTTCTGGTTCCGTCACCATCAGGGCTCCCATAGACAGCATATTCGGCACACGCACGCCACTTGCGACAAACGGGACGCTCAGGCGTAACTTGTTAACCCTCAGGTAATCTTGCAAGACACTATCGGTCAGTTCGAAACACTGTTTCCGTTGGATCCAGCCTTCGTAATCATCGTGGTGGCACCTCACGCGCACCCATTCATCCAAAGTCTCCAGCACAGCGTACGTTTCACCGAACAGCAGCTGGCTCACCATCTCTGAACAATGCGACGGTTCCGCCCGCATGGGGATTACCGTCAAATGGCAAATTCCTGAGTTCATCATATTGCTATTGATGTTGGCTATTGGCTGTCCACAGTCAATAGAGTTGCTTTAACCCTTAAACCTTAAACCTTAAGCCTTAACCCTTAATCCTTAAACCTTAACCCTTAAACCTTAGAACGGCAGGTCGTCGGTGTCGCCGTTGTCGGTGAAGGTCTCCGGGGGCATCGGCGGCATATTGCTCATGTCAGGTTGCGGCTGGACCACGGGATTGGAGGGTTGCGGTGCGGCGGGGGCGTAGGTCTGGGGTTGGGCAGGAGCGGCGGGCGCATACTGCGGTTGCGGCGGGTAGGCCGGCTGCTGCGGCATTCCATAGCCCGGCTGCTGCTGATAAACAGGCTGTTGCGGTTGGCCGTAACCCTGCGGTTGCTGATAGACCGGCTGCTGGGGTTGCGGATAACCTTGCGGGGCGTATTGCGGCTGACCGTAGCCAGGAGCAGGGGCGCCGGCAACCACGCCGGGAGTGGCGGGTTCCACCTTCCAGGCCTTCACGTCGGTGTACCAACGGCCGTTATACTCGCGCGACTCCAAGTCGAACGAGACCGTCATCAAATCGCCTAACTGGAACTGGTCCAACGCTTTGGCACGTTCACCCCAAAGGTTAGAACAGACCTTCTTGGGGTACTGCTCAACGGTCTCGATGACAAACTCAGCCTTAGACCAACTATTTCCTGAACTGCTGACACCCGACTGCACGGGCAGTTTCTGAATCAATTTTCCTGTAATTTCCATATCTATTCCTTATTATTTTTGTCTTTTTTCTCTTTTTTACCAAAAACAGTGACGTTAATGTACTTCGAAGGATTCGCCTTGATGTCCTTGACCAACAAATCCAAGCTTTCTATGGTGTTGTTCAGACTCTTGAAGAGCGAGTCGTTTTGCATGAGCTGGCCGACCGTGCCCTGTCCGTTCTTCACGCCGGCGATAAGGGCGTTGACGTTATCCACAGTGCTTTGGGCGTTGTTGACGAGCGTGCGGATGTTTGCCTGCGCCAACGAATCGGTAATATTATCGACATTGGCGATGATGGCGTCGATTTTCGGGGCGGCTTGGCCGAGAGTCTTCGACAGCGCATCGAGCTGTGTCACTACGCTGTTGACCTTGCCGCCGTTGTCAGCCAGCAACTTGGAGAGATCCGCAGTGGTATGTTCGAGATTCTCCAATGTGTTCTTGATCATCGTGCCGCCGTTGAGGGAATCCTCAGTACGGAAGGCCAGCTTGAGGTTCTGACCAATCGTATCGACCGAGGCGACGACGCTCTTGAGCTGTGCCACCAGATCCCCCACCCCGTCGAGCATGCCGCCGGCCAGGTAGCAGCCGAGGGTGTCACCGCGTTGGGCCATCCGTGCAGACTGACCGAGGTGGAGATTCACGACCATACCGCCCAACACATCCTTCTGTGCGACCTCAAACTGCGAATCCTCGGGGATGTCGAGTTTTTCGGTGACGAGAATCTCGGCACAGATGCGGACGGGGTTCGAACTCAGCAACTCAATATCCGTCACTTTGCCGATTTCATAGCCGTTCAGCGTCACATTGGTACTCTCATGAAGCGCGCCAATATTCTCAAACACAGCGTAATAGTAGTTTTTCTTGCCGAACACATTAATTCCTTTTAAGAACACGGAACCGAGGTAGAAAATGAGCGCGGCGGCGATGACAAACAACGCCACCTTGATGCTTTTCATCTCTTTCACAGTATGTTGGTCGGGTTTCTTATTCTCCATCGGATTAAAATTCTACAATCGGCAAAGATACATTTTTTTTGACTTTGACCTTATTCACGATTTAGATATTTTGCGCAAAATCCTCGCCGGGATAAACGAGAACAGGGAGACAATGGTGAGCACGGAGTTCAGCACGGTGATGCGGAAGAAGTCCCAGAAGGGGCGGAAATGGCTCACGCGTTCACCTTCGGGCGGGTAATAGACACGCACAGGCACGGAGACCACCGGCACGCCGCGCCACGCCGAGAACACCAACAATTCCAATTCGGCCTCGTAGCGCGGGGTGATGGGCCATCGTAAGTTAATGGCTTCCAAGGGATAAAGACGGAAGCCGCTCTGCGTATCTTCCAAGGGGATGCCTGTCTGCAGACGGAACCAAAAGTTGGAGAACTTGTTCGCGAAAGTGTTTCTCGAAGGCATGTTGTCGGCTGTGAGGTTGCGGGAACCGACCACCAGGGCATCCTTATTCGCTAAATGACAATCGATTATTACGGGAATATCCTCTGGGAAGTGCTGCCCGTCAGAATCGATGGTGACGGCATAGCGATAACCGAGCTCCAGCGCCCGCCGGAAGCCCTGGATAAGCGCGTAGCCCTTACCGCGATTCGGTGCATAATCCACGATGTCAGGAAGTTCCGTCAAAGTCCGAATGGCGGCCAACGTCTCGGGGGTACTGCCGTCATTCACCACGATGATGTTGTGGGTGTAGGCCTGGATGCGCTGCAACACGTCCACGATGGTCTTCTCGTTATTGTACGTCGGCACAATCACGCAGAT
>ONQE01000102.1 GCA_900319925.1 uncultured Bacteroidales bacterium
GCAAGCCTCGACTATTTCGAACAGATCAACGCCACCCGAGATACGATCACCTGGTATCTCAAAACGCCGTTGAGCGACACCGCTCAATATCTTTTCCGTGCTGATGGTCAGACAGATACCGTTAGGATTGTGCCTTATAAGGAAAAGCAGTCCGGGGGGCGCGGCCGCAGTCAACAGGCGGCTCCGAAGCTGTCGGTAGGATTTGCAAACGCCGGCGAATACGGCAAGCCGTTGACGCTCACCTTCGCCTACCCGGTGAGGACCACCGACACTTTCAACGTGTGGGTCTATTCGCAACAGAAAGACCATAAGGACACGACTGTCTATCGATATGCCGTCCCCGACACTTTTACCATGCAACTTCCTTTGCCCATGAGTGTTACGGACAAGAAAAGCTATTCGGTGATGATTCCGGACTCCGTTTTCTGGGGCTACAACGGTCTTACGAACGACACGCTGCGGACGCAGTTCACCACCAAATCGGAGAAGGACTACGGCACGCTGATTATGAACTACCAACTTCCCGACGACGGGAAACAGTATGTGGCGACCCTGTGGAGCAACGATAAAATCCTGCAGGAGAATATCCTTACCGCCTCCAAAACCATCACGTACCCTTTGCTGTCTCCCGGGACTTTCCGTGTCTCCGTTTTCTGTGACGAGAACCGGAACGGGCGTTGGGATCCGGGCGATTATCGTAAGAAATTACAGCCGGAGACCGTGTACAACTTCCCGACAAGCATCAACATCCGCGCTTATTGGGACAGCGAAGAAACCTTTACAATTAGCAGTTTGTAGTTAGTAGTTAGCAGTTAGTAGTTAGTAGTTAGCAGTTAGCAGTTAGCAATTGATAATTACTAATATTTGACGAGTGTTTGTGCGGTTGTGGGGCTGCTTTTTTAGTCGTATATCCTTAAAACTGGTAACAGTAGCTGAATGTCAACAGGGTGTTGAACTGTTTGTACACCACGCGGTCATAGACCCAGGTGGGGATGCGCACGGGTATGATGGAGTTTTCGAAGCGGAAATTCACGCTGTGGTGGTCGGCGACCATAAGGGAGATGCCTGCGAGCCCTGAAAACTCGTACCATCGGAACGGTGGCCGCCCGACAATCAGTCCGTTTGCCTCGCGCTCGCGTGTGAAGACGTGTACCCCGAACGCGGGACCAATTTCCAGTTCAAAGTTGAACTTCTGCCCCCAAAGTTGCCACTTCCCGGCCGTCCAGACCAACATCAGCGGCACCTCCATATAACCCAAGGTGAGTGAATAGAAGTTGTCGGCGATGACGTTCTTGGGCGTATGCGAGTGGCTGCCTTTCATCGTAAAGTCGAGTTCCAACTGCAGTTTCAGTCTTCCTGAGGGGACTATGGCGTGGTTGACGAACCCGCCGGCATGCGCCCCGACTTTGTGAAAGCCTGTCAGATCGTCGCCGGAGATCTGCGAGGCGGTGAAGCCCACCCGCACGCCACCGTAAAAGCGGGAAACGTCGGTGCTTTCCTTTTCCTGCGCGAATACGGCGGTGAGCATGCCGATCAGAACGGATATGATTATGAGTTTTCTTGTCATATTAGTGATTTGTGATTTGTGACTTGTGACTTGTGACTTGTGACTTGTGATTAGTGACTTGTGATTAGTGACTTGTGATTTGTGATTGGTGAATTGTGTTTGGAAGTTTGTGGACTGATTCGAAAGAATAAAGCGTTTCCGACACCACTACTAACTGCTAACTGCTAACTGCTAACTACCACACGGAATCCCAGTCTTCGGCGTCTCTCACCGACTTGTCACGTTGGAACTCCAGCAGTTTGGCGTACTTCAGGAAGCTGTTATGGGCGACTGCGCGGGAGAGCACGTAGCCGTCGAGGCCGCCGAGGATGCCACCGCGGAAGAAGTAGTTGCTGATGAAGGCCGCCAATCCGTGGAAGAACGGTGAGAAGGCATTGGCCTTCTTGCCCTGCAGGTAGAGGATTTTCGCGCCCCGAGAGCTGTAGTTGCGTTCGGGCTTCGAGAAGAGGCTGTCGTAGTTCTTGTAGCGATAGTGGATGATGTCGGCCTTGAGGCGTTTCGTGTTCTTCTCGGGCACGAAGGCGTGCTGCTTGCGGTCGAGGAAGCGCAGCTTGTCCTTGCGATAGAGCCGCACGAGCCAGTCGGGGTACCAGTTGCAGGCTTTCACCCACCGATCGCCGATGTAGTTGCGCCGGCGGATGGCGAAACCGTCGTAAGGAGTGTGCTCCAGATCCAGCTGCTGGATGGCCGCCACGAGCTCGTCGGTGAGCCGCTCGTCAGCATCGAGACTGAGCACCCAGTCGTTCTGGGCGTGCTCCAAGGGTAGGTTCTTCTGTGGGCCGTCGCCGATGTAGGGGTGCACGAATACGCGCGCGCCAGCCTTCTCTGCCAGCTCGACGGTGTTGTCCTTGCTGCAGGAGTCGGTGACGATGACCTCGTCGCACACGCGCTGCAGCGAGCGTATGCAGGCCTCGATGTTCTTCGATTCGTTCAGGGTGGTGATGATGCCGGTGATCACGTTGGGAGGTGAGGTTTAGGGGTTAAGGTTTAAGGTTTAAGGGTTAAGGGTTAAGGGTTAGGGGTTAAGAGATAAGAGTTAAGAGTTAAGAGTTAAGGTTTAAGGGTTAGGGGTTAAGGGTTGAGAGTTAGGGGTCTTTTTCACAGCGCGAAAATACTTTTTTTTCAGAAACGGAGCAACTTCTTTATGCATATCCGTAACGTTTTCGGTGTTTGAGCAGCATCGCCACCGTGAGAATCAGTGCGGCGGATTCCGCGAAGATGATGGCATACCAGATGCCGTTCACCCCGAAGATGGCGGGCAGCAGCAGCACGGCCGAGGTCTCGCACACGAGCGTGCGGTAGGTGGAGAGCACTGCCGAGACCACACCGTTGTTCAGTGCGGTGAAGAAGGCCGAGGTATAGCCGTTGATGCCCATCAGCAGGAACGAGACGCTGTAGATGCGCATTGCACAGCAGGTGAGGTTATGGAGTCCCGAATCGTAGCCTGCGAATATCTGCGCCAACGGTTGTGCAAGAATCTGTGCCAGAATGAATTGCAGTACACCGATGGCGGCGATCAGCGTCATGCTCTTGGAGAAGACGTTTTTCAACTCCTCTCGGTTGTCAGCCCCGTAATGGAAACTGACAATCGGCGCAGAGCCCATGCCGTAGCCAATCATAATGGCCATGAACACGAATGCCAGGTACATGATAATGCCGTAAGCGGCGACACCGTCTTCGCCTATATACTTCATCAGCTGGTAGTTATAGAGCATTGACACGACCGTGCCGGAGATATTGGAGAAGAACTCGCTCATACCGTTGAAACAGGTCTGGCGCAACGCGGACCCATCGAATTTGAACCGCACGAAGTGCAGGCGCGAGCTGTTCGGGGAAAGGAAATAGACCAAGGGAACCAACCCGCCGCACATCTGCGAGAGGGTTGTGGCCCACGCCGCCCCTTTCAGCCCGAAGCCGAGAACACCGACCAACAGTACATCCAACAACATGTTCAGCACTCCCGAGATGATGGTCACCCGGAATCCGAGGCGCGGTTTTTCCGCCGTCACCAGCAGGCTTTGGAACATGATTTGAAGGATGAAGAACGGCAAGCCGATGAGGAGGATTCGCCCGTACATCACGCAATCGCTCACCATGGATTCGTCGGCTCCGAGAAGGCGGGAGATATTGTCCAACAGCGGCCACCCGACAGCTGCGAACAGCAGGCCGGAGAGGAAACCGACACACACCAGCATAGAGAAGATACGGTTGGCTGTCAGGGGTTTCCCCTCCCCCATTGTTTTGGCTATCAGCGCGCTACCGCCCGTGCCGAACATAAAGCCCACGATGCTGAGGAACATCAGAAAGGGAAAGATCAGGTTGAGGGCAGCGAACGGAGTCTTACCGGCGAAATTCGACACGAACAGGCCGTCCACCACGCTGTACACGGAGGTGAAGATCATCATGCCCATCGAGGGCAGGGTGAACCGCAGGAGTTTCCCGTAGGTGAAATGGTCGGAAAGCTTTATTGTTTGTGGCATCGCCTGAAATTTCGGGCGGCAAAAGTACAAAATTTAGGGTTGCCTCGAGACGAATCTTCAGAATCAGGGCAACCGCATCAATCATCCACCTCGACCATTGTGTAAATCTTGTGTAAGTCTTGTCAAGTCTTGATGAAGCCTTGTTCTATATCAACAAAGTGGTCGAAGAAGGCTGGAGCCGCAGCAGACTTGGTGACCAAATCGCAGCCAATCTTAAGCACGCAATTCTAATAACCCTACACTGCGCAACTTCGTTGCTTAGTGTGGGGTTATCAAGATATTCAAGTTTCGCTTGTTTATTTTTTGCAATACGTGCTTTTTCAAGTAGAATCGGGAATTATCTCTACCGTGTGCGGATATGGGAGGCCGATTTATACGCGAAACAGCCCGCTCCGGTGAAGTTATTGTTCCCAGTATTCTTTAAGGGTTTTGTGATGCCATTCGACACCCAAATTGTCGAGAATTTCTCGTTCGAAGGTTCTCTTGTAACGATTGTTGTCTTTTCGACTTAAATCCTTGGTGTTGATAGTATAGGCGTTTCGAACATCGGTATCAGTGACAGCATAAAAGTGTAAATAAATCGGAATCGAACGGTCGGTGGAGTCGTAATTCATAATGTTACAGCGGAATATCATGTTCTCGGAAGCGACATGAAAGGCGATGTCATACCTGACAATCGAAGAGTCGCCCATCGAATAGCCGTACGGATAGTCCGGACCGTCATCTTCAGAAAGTTCCCCGTTATAATGGATAAAATGTCTGTATTCCGGATGTTTGTTTTTGAAAGAGTCAACTTTGCGGACAAGTTCGCACTGGGAAGTGTTTAGGGTATATGTTTCGGCATGGTAATTAGAGCCGCAACCGCCGAAAAGCAGAAGTGACAGAATAAAAGTAGCATATCTGTTACCAAAACGGCTCCGCTTCAATAACCCATAACCCATAACCTATAACCTTTCTATCTTCGCGCCCAGCGCGTTCAGCCGTTCCACGATGTGCTCGTAGCCGCGGTCGATCTGCTCGACGTTCTGGATCACGCTCTTACCTTCGGCACTCATAGCCGCGATCAGCAAGGCGATACCGGCACGGATGTCGGGGGAGGACATCTTGGTGGCCCTCAGCCGTTTCTCGCGGGCCAGTCCCACCACGATGGCGCGGTGAGGGTCGCAAAGCACGATCTGAGCCCCCATCGACTGCAGCATATCGACGAAGAAGAGACGGCTCTCGAACATCTTCTGGTGAATCAGCACGCTGCCCTTGGCCTGGATGGCCGTCACGAGGGCGATGCTGATGAGGTCGGGGGTGAATCCCGGCCAGGGCGCGTCGGCGATGGTCAGGATGGAGGCTTCCCTCGGGTCGGAGTAAATCTTGTACGGTTCCTGTCCATAGACGGTCAGGTCATCGCCCTTGCGTTCCATGCGGATGCCCATCTTGCCGAACGTGTAGGGAATCAGCCCGAGATGGTCGCAGGCACAGTCCTTGATGGTCAGCTCCGACTGGGTCATGGCCGCCATGCCGATGAAGCTGCCCACCTCGATCATGTCGGGGAAGATGCGGTGCGTGCATCCATGCAACTCCTTGACGCCCTTTATTTTGAGCAGATTAGAACCGATACCTTCAATCCTCGCGCCCATCTTGTTGAGCATGGTGCAAAGCTGGTAGAGATAGGGTTCGCAGGCGGCGTTGAAGATGGTGGTCTCCCCTTCCGCCAGCACCGCCGCCATCACAATGTTGGCGGTGCCCGTCACGGAGGGCTCGTTCAGCTGCATATAGCAGCCTTTCAATTGCTTGGCCTCCAACTCGAAGAACTTCTCGTCGGGCGAAGTGGAAATCACTGCGCCTAACTTCTCCAAGCCCTCGAAGTGGGTGGTCAGCGGGCGGCGCCCGATCTGGTCGCCGCCGGGCTTGCCGGAGTAGGCCTTGCCGTATCGGCCCAACAGCGGGCCGAGCACCATGATGGAGGCACGGATCTTGGCCGACAGCCGCACAAATTCCTCCGTGTGCAGCTGCTCGAAATCGACGTCCTCGGCCTGGAAAGTGAACGTGTGCGCGTCAATGCAGGTCACTTTCACCCCCATCAGCTTCAGGATGTCCATGTAACGCCGCGTGTCGAGGATGTCGGGGATATTGGAAATGGTGACGGGCTCACGGGTCAGCAAGACGGCCGAGAGCACCTGCAGGGCCTCGTTCTTCGCGCCCTGCGGGGTGATCTCGCCGTGCAGTTTGTGACCTCCTTGGATTATAAATTCTGCCATTATTCCGGGATTACAATCGGGAAATTCTGCGTGAACTCCATGCGGTAGGGTGCGCCGATGATGTTGGTCAGGAAGTCGGTGTATTGGTCCGTGAATTTGAAATTGTTGGGGTCGTAGTAGGCGGCGGGCAGCGGGAAGTTGCCGACGTTGCCCATCTCGATGGCGTCGGTGTGGAACTCCTCAAGCTCGTCGTAGGGCACGATGTCGCGCAGCACGGGCATCTTGCCGTAGTCCTCGCGGAGCAGCAGATCGACGACCTTGTCGGCCAGCGTGGAGGTCAGCCGGCGGTCGTACTCGTAGCACTTGCCGGAGCGCGGGATGTAGCCGGAGATCTGGCCGCGGGCCTCGATGCCGAGCTTCTTGTTGATTTCCGACGCGATGACGCCGCTCACGCCGCCGAAGCGCGGGTGACCGTACTCGTCGAGATCGGAGCTGGCGTACACCATGCCGAGTTCCTGCTTCTCGTCGTCCCACCAGCGCACCCCCTCGGAGGCGGCAATGATGAGGCTGTGCTTCGGGGAACGCATGTACATCTCCTTGACCGTCTCGAAGAAGAACTCCTTGCGTTCTTTGGTCATCTCCACCTCGGGGACGAGGGCCAGCTGGGCGCCGCCGAAGGAGGCCGTGCCGGTGAGCCAACCCGCGTCGCGGCCCATCACCTCAAGCACCATGATGCGCTGGTGCGACTCGTTGGTGGTGTGCAGCTTGGCGGTCAACTTCTTGATGGCCATGGCACCGGACGGGAAACCCGGACAGAGCACCGTCTCGTGCTGCTGACCATTGTAGTGGTGGTAGGTGTGGGTGCGGAGGTCGTTGTCTATGGTCTTCGGGAAGCCGATGACCGGGATGCCGTATTTCTCGTACATCTTCTTGGCCGCGCCGTTGGTGTCGTCACCGCCGATGGTCACCAAAACGTCGATCTTGTAGCGTTCGATATTGCGGAGAATCTGCTGGGAACGATCCTCGGGGCTCTTCTTGCTCGGGAAGGGGTTGGTGCGGGAGGAGAGCAGCGCGGTGCCACCGTAGAGGCCGTTGTAGGGGATATTGGTCAAATCGACGATGTCGCCGTCGCCGAGCAGGCCCTTCCAGCCACGCAGCACGCCATAGACGCGGAAGCCGAGCATGGAGGCACGGTTGCGAACCGCCTCGATGCTGGAATTGATGGCCGGGGTGTCGCCGCCGCCGGAAAGAATCGCCAGGGTTTTGCCGTTGAAGAGTTTTTCTTTTCTCATAATTATCTGTTTTTATTAAAAATACATTGTCTGAATAGAACCCGCAAAGATAGGAAATTATTCAACAGGTTCGTATCATTTGTGAAAATCACCGTTCACCGCAGATCCTGCAGGCGAACGATGACGATGGAGGAAACGGGCTTGCCATCGGAAACGGTGGCGGGAGCCCATTCGGAGCCGCTAATCACCGCAACCACTTTCGCATGAAACGCCTCGTCTTCCGGCTTGTAAACATCCGGCATGTTCAGAATATTCACCGACGACACCGAACCATCTTCCTCCACGAAAAAGCGGATTTCGACCGAGTTGAGCCGTTGATTCTGCATATAAGACCGGAACATTAGAAGCTGACTGCCCAGCCATTCCTCGAAATCCCCTTCTTTGAAAATAGCGGAATGGAATCCTGGAATATACTCCGATGCCGGATCCTGGTCTTCGGAATCCATTGGATCAAAAGGGATTATGATACCCACCGTGGTGAAGGTGTCATTTCTAACCGTGTCAATGCCGTTTTTGTCGGTATTCGGTTCGGTAACGTTTTCCACTGGCACGACTCCCATCGTGGTCTGCGTCTCCATGACGTGCCGACCGGATGCTTTGCAGGATTTGTCAGTGGCGGTGGACGTCACGGGTTCGGAACTGGCGCAACCGGTCATCGACACCGCCGAGAGGGCGATGCCCGCCACTGCGACGGCCTTGCCGAGGGCGCGGCGTTTCGACAGTTCGCGTTCGAGGTAGCGCACCTCCGACTCGCAGTAGGGGCACGTGCCC
>ONQE01000024.1 GCA_900319925.1 uncultured Bacteroidales bacterium
TGAGGTCGATATTCACCTCCGGACGGACGACGTACTCGTAAACGAACGAGAAGTTGTCGGGGTTATCGAAGTCCACCTGCGATTTGCCTTCCACGGGCATGGGTTCGAAAATGAACTTGATGTCGTTGTCCTTGAAGAATTTTTCGATCTGCTCGTTGACGAGCTTGTCGATTTCCATCACGAGGATGTTTTTGCCGTACATTTTTTGTACGATGCCCATGGGGGCGTTACCTTTGCGGAATCCAGGGACGGCAATCTCGCGGCGTTGTTTCTTTAACGCCTTGTCCACATTCTCGGCGTAGTCTTCTTTCTGGATTTCGATGGTGAGTTCCTGGAGCTGGCCGGGAACGTTTTCGTGCTTAATGTTCATTTATTCAACAGTTTATTTTACAAACAAAAAGAACACGCAACACCTTTGGCGCTGCATGTTCAACTCTATATCCTTAAAATCGATTATTCCTCAGCTGCATCGGTGGTCTGCTCGACTTGGGTGTTGGTGGAGCCGTGGATGCTGTTGTACTCGCTCTTGGACATAAAAGCGCAGACGAAGCAGAGCAGCATAATGCCGGCGGCGAGACCCCAGGTGGTTTTCTCCAGCACGTCAGCGGTTTTGCGCACACCCATCACCTGGTTGGAAGAGGCGAAGTTGGAAGCGAGGCCGCCGCCTTTGGAGTTCTGGATGAGCACCACGAAAGCCAGTACGATACTTGCCAAAATGATTAAAACTACACACAATGTAAACATCTCTTTACTTTTTTAGTTTATGAATCTGTTACTTAATCTTTCTTTCTAAATCCGGTTTTCTTTTGCAAAAACAATGCCAAAATCATCCCTCCGACATCATTTTTTGCAGTTCTTCAATTCGGGCGGCAAAGATAGCATTTTTTTCGGGAAAATGCAACTTCAATATTTCAAACATCTGGATAGCCCTGTCATAGTATCCTTGGTTGGCATAAATCTCTGCTAATGACACACTTACGATACTTTGATCCTCTATGGAACTCTCCTGTCCGTAATCGGCTTCCGCGTCATGCGTGTCGGGGGAGTAGATGATTTTGGGAGCATCCTTGGAGAATTTTTCAATCAGCTGGTCGATGAGGGCCTGCCGGTTGTCGTGGTCGGGGGCAGGATGCTTCACGAAGATCGGGTTGAGGTCATTGGGACGCTTCGCCCTGGTTTCCACGATCTTGAGCTGGGGTTTCTCACGCACCTCCACCACCGGGGCAGTCTCCAACGGAAGCGTGTCGAACCGCAGCTTGTCGGGAAGGGTGAGCAGCATCCGCAGACGTTGTCGGCCCGAAACTTTAGCGGCGGGGTCCTTCAGACAGAACATATTGAGAAGCGGCGACGCGGGCCACTTGCGCTGCCACTCGCGCAACGACTCCGGCACATTGGCCTTGTCGGCATTCACAAAATCGGTGAAGTAAACTTTTTCCATTCGGCAAAAATCAATCGGCAAAGATACATTTTTTCAAATCATCCCACAATTCCTGAAATCAGAATAACCAGCAACGCCAACGGGGCGACATACCGCAAGATGAAATAATAGAGTTCGAACAGTTTGCCTTTCAGCGTGCCGCCGTTGGTGATTTCGTCTTTGATTTCGACTTTCGGGAAGAACCAGCCGAGGAAGATGGTCATCGCCAAGGCACCGATGGGCATCAGATAGGAAGCCGTAATCATGTCGAAGAACTCGAAGACCGTGTGTCCGAAAATCGTCGCATCTTTCAGCACTCCAAACGAAAGCGCGCAAAACACACCAATGAAGAAAACCACCAACATGCTGATTATAGAGCTCTTGCGACGACTCCAATGCAGTTCTTCAACGGTAAAGGCCACCACAATCTCTTGCAGCGAGATGGTGGAGGTGAGTGCGGCGATACCCAACAGCAGGAAGAAGATGGCGGCAAAGACACCGCCCATCGGCATACTGTTGAAAACGTTGGGCAATACCACATAGACGAGCTGCGGGCCGCCAGCGGGATCCATGCCAAACGAGAAAACCGCCGGAAAGATGACCACACCCGCCAGAATCGCCACCATAAGATCACAAATGGAAATCCACAAGCTGGTCTTGAAGAGAGAGTCCTCTTTGCGAATGTAAGAACCGTATGTCACCATCGCGCCCATGCCAAGACTCAGGGAGAAGAACGACTGCCCAAGTGCCCCCAACACTCCTTGGCCCGTAAGTTTGCTGAAATCGGGGCGGAAGAGGAACGACAACCCCTCGCTGGCTGCCGGAAGGGTGAGCGAGCGAACGCACATGAGCAACAGCAGGATGAACAAAACCGGCATCAGGATTTTGGAAACCTTCTCGATACCCTTCTGGACTCCGAAGGTGATGACCAGCGCGGTGAGAGCCAGAAACAAGAGCTGACAGAGCACCGGCCAAAAAGAGTGCGATGTAAAAGCGGAGAAAGCTTCGGACACTTCCGCGGGTTCAAGCCCGGAAAGATGGCCCGTACTGGCCATCACGATGTAGTTCAGTGTCCAGCCCGCCACCACGCTGTAGAAAGCGTATATCAACACAGCGGCTATAATGCCGAAATAGCCCAGCACCGTCCACCCTTTATGGTCGGGCGACATCTTGCGGTAAGCACCCACAACATTGCTCTGCGTGCGGCGTCCGATGACGAATTCCGACATCATCAGCGGGATGCCGATCATCAGCACGAAGAACATATTGACGAGCAGGAAAGCCCCGCCGCCGTTCTGTCCCAGCATATAAGGATAGCGCCAAATGTTGCCCAAACCCACGGCACCGCCGGCCGCGGCCAATATTGCTCCAATGTTCGAGGTGAAGCCTCTCGTTTCGTTAGCCATTGTCGTTGTTCTTTATTGTTCGATTGATTTGTTAGACGATAGACGTAAGTCGTTAGGATATTACGTTAGTTCTTTACAAAAGTTGCTTTATTCCATTTTATTCATCTCTTTGTCTTTCGCCTTAAGACTTTGAAGATTACTAGAGCCCTCACAAATCACAAATCACACATCACACGTCACAAATCACAAATCACAAGTCACAAGTCACAAGTCACTGCCGCAGCCACCTGAAAATCGTGCGCCACGAGGGTTTCTTGCCGTAGGTCATGATGCCGATGCGGTAGACTTTGGCCGCGAACCAGATGCAGAAGACGAGGAAGGCGAGCGCGATACCCATCGACAGCAGCAGTTCCCACGCGGGCACGCCGGAGGGCAGCCGCACCATCATCGCGATGGGCGAGGTGAGCGGGATCATCGAAAGCCACATCGCCAACGAGCCGTCGGGATTGGTGGAGATGCTCGGCACAAACACAATGGCCAGAATCAGCGGAATCGTGATGGGCATCGTATATTGCTGCGAATCGCTCTCGTTGTCCACCACGGAACCCGTGGCCGCATAGAGCGTCGAGTAAATCAGGTAACCCACAACAAAGTAGAAGACAAAACAGAAGATGATGACGCCGAAAGAGACGGGAAAGTAGTTCTGGATCATGGAGAAGATGTTGCCGGGATCGGCCGCGAGCTCCGCACCGTTGGACAGCATTTCTCCGGAAGTGGCCGTAGTGGCTACCGTCTCCACCGCATCGGAGCTGAAGAGGTCGGGAGCGGCAAGCTGGATGCCCAAGAGGATGGCACCCGACAACGCGGCCCATATCACCAACTGCGTCAACCCCACCAAGGCGATACCCACAATCTTGCCGACAAGCAGCTGGGCGGGCTTCACCGACGAGAGCAGCACCTCCACAATACGGTTCGACTTCTCCTCCAACACTCCGCGCAAGACCAAGCTGGCGAACATGATGATAATGAAGTAGATAATCAATCCGCACATCATGCCGAAAATCTGGTTCACCTCGGAATCGTGCTCCTTCTCCCCTCCCCTGTCGTCGATTTGGATAGTGGCGGCCTCGGACTTCGCCAAGGTCTGCATATTCTCAAAACGCTGAGGGTCAATGCTCAGGGAATCCTTCAACAGCTGGTTGAAAAAGATGTCGTCCATCTGGCTTTCCACCTCCGACTGCAGACCCGTAGGCAAGTTCTTCTTATAGTAGATATTGGACTTCACGCCCTGCGAGTTCGACAGGATCTGCAGCACCACATCGAAATCCTGATCGAACGCCTCGCGCTTGATCTGCTCAATGTCGCCGGAGCGGTAACAAAACTCGTAGTGCTCGTTATCTTGGAAGTTGTTGATGAAGACCTCGCTCTCGTCCACCACGAGAATCCTCGAGAACTGCCTTTTTTCGCTGAGCGTCATGAACAGCACCGGCAGCACAATCATAGCCACCAACAACACCGGCATCAAGATGGTGATGATGATGAACGATTTCTTCTGGATGCGCGTCAAATATTCGCGCGAAATAATCAGGAGGGTCTTATTCTTCATGGTCGGGTTGTTGGTTGGCCAGTTCCACCTGCTCGATAAAAATCTCGCTCATGGTGGGCATTATCTCATTAAAAGCGTGTATATCCGTATGTTGCATAATCAATTGCAACAGATTGTTGGCGGTACGCCCCTCGGGAATCTTGACTTCCAAACGGGTGTAGTAGTCATTCGAGAATTGTGAACAAATTCCATACTTCTGCTCTTCAAGCTGTTGAAGCAGGACTTCGGGAAGACGGGTGGTCTCGATGGAGTACAGGTTCTTCTTGAACCGATTCTTCACCTCGAAAATGTCCCCCTCCAGGATTTTGCGCGAGCGGTTGATGAGGGCGATATGGTCGCAGATTTCCTCCACGGAGGCCATATTGTGGGTGGAGAGCACGATAGTCGTGCCTTCATCCTTCAGCTTTTTGACCTCCTCCTTCAGCATATTGGCATTGATGGGGTCGAAACCGCTGAAAGGCTCGTCGAGAATCAGGAAGGAGGGCTTGTGCAGAATGGTGGTGATGAACTGCACCTTCTGTTGCATACCCTTTGAGAGTTCCTCCACGGGCTTGTTCCACCATTCCATCATGCCGAACTGCTCGAACTTCTCACGCAGACGCTTATAAGCCTCTTGCCGGTCGAGACCTTTCAAGCGAGCCAGATACATTCCCTGCTCACCGACCTTCATCTTCTTGTAGAGTCCGCGCTCCTCGGGAAGATAACCCATATCAAAGACATCATCATCGGCAAGAGGATGCCCTTTGAAGAAAATCTGCCCTTTTTCAGGGGCGGAAATGCGCATAAGGATGCGAATCAAGGATGTCTTGCCGGCACCGTTGGGTCCCAACAGCCCGAAAACGCAACCTTGAGGCACGGAAAGTGAGACGCTGTCTAGGGCCGTAAAATCCCCGTAACGTTTAGTAACTTCCTGAACATCAATTATATTCATACAGCAGGATTACTGTTTTTCTTCTTTTTCTTCTTTTTCTTCTTCTTGCCCGGCTGAGGTGTCACGTAGAACGCCTGGTTGGAGTTGGCGATGTTAAGCAACTCCTTGGTATTGGCGAACGTGAAGTCATCGGGAAGCGTGATCCGGTCTTCGGAAATTTCCGACAGCTGGTGGCGGATGAGTTGGTCGTTGACTGAATTACGGTTATACGTCAAATACATCATTTTCAGATGGTTGGCGAGCATCGGGGCATACTGCGCACGCACGTCTTCCGGATATTCGGCAATTTTGCGAATCATATTCTGAAGATTCACCCCGTAGGTGCGGAACCTCACCCTGTTCTTGTTGTTGTAGGAGGGTTTCTCCATCTTCCGCTCGGAAGTGTCGGGCACTGGCTTCGGATAGGGGGAGTCCACGTCCAACTGATATTCGGACATAATATAGAGATGGTCCCAAAGCTTGTTCCAGAAGTCGTCGTTATTCCGACCGACCTCAGTGCTGTTCTCCTTGGAATTGACCACATCGCTCATGATGCGCACAATCGCATACGCGGTCTGCGTGCGCTTCTCCCTATCCTCAATTTTCACACATTCCTCGACAAGCTTCTGGATATTTCTTCCGTATTCCCTGATTATAAGCTTATTACGCTTGGTATTGTATTCAATCATAGGCCGTTTTTACGTTTTCAAAATAAAGTTGCAAAGATACATTTTTTTGGTTATGGAGGACACAACAGCGAAAACGCGTCAACGGTTGGCGCAGTCGTCTCGCTATTTTCCCTCGCGTTTGAGGATAATCAGCACCGTGTAGATGAGAATCTTGACATCCATCAGGAGTGACATGTTCTCAATGTAGAGGATGTCCCAGCGGAGACGCTCCACCATCTCTTCCACACTTTCGGCATATCCGAAGCGCACCTGCCCCCAAGAAGTGATGCCGGGTTTGATGCCGAGCAGCAGGTGATAGTAAGGGGCACATTCCATTATTTTGTCGATATAATACTGTCTTTCAGGACGATAACCGACCAAAGACATATCACCGCGCAACACGTTGAAGAACTGCGGGGTCTCGTCAAGGCGATACTGCCGCATAAACTTCCCGAACGCCGTGATGCGGGGATCGCTCTCGGAGGAGAGCATCGGCCCGTTGTTCTCAGCATCCGCGCACATAGAACGGAACTTGATGATATTGAACGGTTTACCGAGATAACCGATACGTTCCTGCAAATAAAACACAGGACCCGGTGACGACCGCTTCACCCCGATGGCGAGAAAGACATACACCGGCAGCAACAATATAATGGCGATGAGCGAGAGAACGATGTCGCAGCCACGCTTCACGAAACGCTGCCACGTGGGCAGATACTCCGGCGTGACTGAAATCAGCGGTTCGTCGAGGACGGAGGAGGTCCTCACGGTACCCAATAACACGTCATGTTCCTGCGGCACCATGCTCACCGTCAGATTGTGGTTGCGGCGCACGAGGGCGAGGACCTGCTGCACGTATTTCCGCTGGCCGTTGTGCAACGCCACGACAATCTCCTCCACGTGCTGTTCTTCCACCACCCGGCTCATATCCGACACGGTGCCGACACACGGCAGTTTCCCCTCCATCATGTCGGGGTGCGTGTCATCAACGCGGATATAGCCGACGAAAAAGTGGCCGGAGCGCAGATGCTGTTTCAGCACCGTCTCGTACGCCTTGACCGCCATCTCGTCGTGCCCCACAATGATCGTGTTGAAACCGATTTGTCCGTTGTGGATGCGTTTGTTGATATGAGAAGTGACCAACAAACGGGGAATGTAGGTCAGCATGAATTGCCAAAAGCAGAGGAAGAGCAGGTATTTCACGTAGTCGTTGGGCGACGTGACGATGTCATCGAGAATGAAGACGAAGAAGAAGATGAGGCAGCCGAAAAGCGTCACGCCAATGGTGGTCACCAACTCATCAAGCCTCGATTTCCGATAAATCTTGTTGTAATAGCCGAAAAAGGCGTGGATAAAGACCCAGTAAACGGGATACAAGGCCAGTCCGAGCCAGAATTTGGAGTCCACGCGCATGGCCGCGAAGATGGCGTCCAAACTCGCCGCTTCACCGATATGCTTGCGGTACATATATAGCGAGACCCACGTGATAAGGGCGGCTACGAAATCCAAAAGCAAGTAAACACAGGTCAGTCTGGTCTTGTTCATAAGCGCTATGCGGTACGGATGTAAACCACTTTGACGTCATCAATACGCACGTGGGAAACCTTGCCCTTTTCCCCCGCGCCGGAGAAGATCAAAGTTCCCAAAGTCGCGGTTCCCGCCGCGTTGTGGTTGTTGTTGATCGTGTTGGTCAGGTCGAAATGGATGGTCTTCCACTCGTTGGGCGAGGCGTAGAAACCACCGATGGGATAAGCCATGTGAGGATTGATGGCCGTGGACATCTTCATAGAGATATCCACCGGACATTCGGTTTTGTAGCGGATTTCCAGCAACACGCGGTAATTGCCCACCGGCATGGGGATTTGCGGCGAGTAGATGTCGAAACTCTGCGCGGTGGAATCCGACATCACGAGCTCCCCGACATTTTTGCCGTCGTACGAGACCGGCAGCAGGTTCAGCTTGCTCCTGGAGGTGTCGCTGGGCATAAACGGAGTGCTGTTGGAAAAGGTCTGGAAGAAGGGGAATCGGGCGTATTCGCTATAGACGTACCTCGGCGGGTTCTGTTCCGTCTCGTAAGTCGTGCCCTTCTGCAGCACCACTTTCTGGCGACAGATGTTCAGGAAGGGGTAACTCCAAATCGTGTTGGACATGCCCGAAATCGGGAACGCCGGAAGCAACACCAGCGTGCTCGTGTCCGCTCCGCTGATACCCAAAACCGGGACCTTGCAGGGGATTTGCCAACAGCCCAAGTTCTTGTTGTTTACATAGACATTCACATGGGTGAACTTATGACGCTTGAGCGCCTCCAACTGCTCCTGGTCGAAGTTCTGTTCGTGTGTCTCATTGAAATCGCTCACATCGATACAATCCTCGAACGTTTTTTCCGTTACGTGTATGTACACCGGCGTAAGGTCGTTTTCCTTGCAGGAACCGAGCAGCAACATTATCGATAAAACACTGACTATTAAGTAAATGTACTTCTTCATAGAAAAAAATTGACGTTTCCATAACGATAAATACCTTATTATATTGCACAATTGAAAAAAAAATCGGATTTTTGCCGCCATGAAAAATGACTATAAGAAAGAAGGTTTAGGTTACCTGGCGATTATGTTCGCAATGCTCTTTTGGGGCCTCAGTTTTGTATGGATTAAACATCTCTTAAACAACCATTTCCCAGTGTTCACCATCGTGGCCATCCGGTTGCTGATTGCATCGGCTGTGTTCATCACGCTGCTATCTTTGCGAAAAAAGCTGCAACGGGTGGAACGCGCCGACTACAAGGATTTTCTCCTTTTGGCTTTCTTCGAGCCCTTCCTCTACTTCATCGGAGAAGATTTCGGTCTGAAATATGTGGATGCCAGCTACGCAGCCGTGATCATCGCCCTCATCCCGATTGTCATCTCCATCACCATGTATTTCGCCGAAAAAGCCCCTATCCGCTGGGAATTTGTGGTCGGAACACTGGTCTCGGTGGTCGGGGTGTTGATGCTGACCTTGGGACCGAACGGACAAATGTCCTTCAGTTTGAAAGGTACTATGCTGCTCAGTATCGCGGTGCTGTCCGCCTCTGGCTACAGCGTGCTGCTTACCCGCCTGCTAAAAAAGTACAGTCCCGCCACCGTCACCACTTGGCAGAACTTCATCGCCATTCCGTTCTACATCCCCTTTATCCTAATCTTCGACATCAAGCAATGGCCTGCGATGATATGGGACTCCAGCACAATTCTCAGCCTGCTCTGTCTGGCCATACTCTGCTCAGCGGGCGCATACATGCTCTACTCCTACTCTGTCAAACAGCTGACCGTGACCAAGACTTGCATCTTTACAAACCTCATCCCCATCGTCACACTTCTTGCCGCCGCTTCCATTGGACAGGAAACCTTCACCCAGATGAAGTTTTGGGGAATCCTGGTTATCGTCATCGGCGTCACCTTCAGCCAAATGACAGTAAAACTCAAAGCAACGCCAGGCAAGTAACGAATATGATGAAAAGAATATACATACTGATACTCACCATTATCTGTGCAACCTTTGCGCAGGCACAAACCGCCCGAGTGTCGCTGTCAGGCACTGTGACGGATGCCTCCAACGGAGAATCCATGATGGGCGTTTACGTCATCCTCACCGATTTGACGGACGCCTCCAACGTGCAAGGATGCATCACCAACCAAGCAGGTTACTATTCCGTGTCGGTACTGCCAGGAAAATACAAACTGTCCGTCAACTTCATGGGATACAAGTCGATAGAGGATACGTTGATGCTGAATAAAAACTTGTCCCGACGTTTCGAGCTCGAACGGATGGCCATCGAAGGCGAAGAGGTGGTGATCCAAGGCGAGAAAGGCGACGTGAATGTGACCGGCGGCGACGTGGGGCGCATGGAGATGAGCATCCAGACTATCAAGGCGTTGCCCGCGCTTATGGGAGAGGCCGACATCATCAAATCCATCCAGCTGCTGCCAGGTGTGCAATCGGGCGGCGAAGGCAATTCCGGCTTCTACGTGCGCGGCAGCGGCACCGACCAAAACCTTGTCCTCCTTGACGAGGCCACCATCTACAATCCCGACCACCTTTTCGGCTTCTTCTCCATCTTCAACGCCGACGCCGTGAAGAGCATCGACCTTATCAAGTCGGGCATGCCGGCCTATTTCGGCGGGCGCGCGGCCTCAATCCTCAACATCTACCAAAAAGAAGGCAACCTCAAAAAATACGAAGTCGATGGCGGCTTGGGCCTTATCTTCTCGCACCTCACCGTGCAGGGCCCCATCAAGAAAAACCGCGCCTCGTTCCTCATCTCCGCACGCCGCACCTACGCCGATGTCATTATGCAACCTTTCCTAAAAAAGGACAGCCCCATGAAGGGCACCAATTTCTACTTCTACGACATCAACGCGAAGTTCAACATTGTCATCAACCCACGGCACCGACTCTATTTCGGAGCCTACTACGGCAGCGACGTCTATGGTTTCAAGTCGAAGAGCCAACAGACCAAAATGTCGTTCCGCTGGAGCAATGCAGCCGCTTCGGCACGATGGAACTACCTCATAGCCAACCGCCTGTTCCTCAACACGTCGGCCACGTTCAGCTATTACGATTTCGGAACCGAAATGCGCGTTGACCCATACTCCTTCAAGCTCACTTCGGGTGTGCGCGACTACAGTCTCAAGAGCGAGCTCACTTGGATTCCCACCCCGCAACACAACGTCAGATTCGGCGTCCACAACGTGCTGCACCACTGCCTGCCGGGGAAATTCGACGTGCAGGCGGGCGAAGGCGGCAACTTCGACTTGCCGTCGCAGCAGCATTACTTCGGCAACGAACTGGCCATCTACGCACACGACGAATGGGACATCTCCAAGCATTGGAAACTCAACGCCGGCGTGCGCTACACCAACTTCCTCCATCTCGGCCCCTTCACGCGCGCCGTGCTCGACGATTTCGGACACGTGGTGGACTCCATCGTTTACCGTCCAGGACAAGTCATCGCGCAGTACAACCGAGTCGAGCCGCGACTTTCGCTGCGTTGGCTCATCGACTCCACGACATCTATAAAAGCTTCAGCAACACTGAATTACCAGTTTATGCACCAGATTTCCATCGCCACCATTTCATTGCCGACGGATGTCTGGATGCCCTCCACCGACCTTCTCAAACCGCAGACCGTGCTGCAGTTCTCGCTCGGCGCGTTCAAAAACTTCCACCAGAATATGTTTGAGACGTATATCGACCTGTACTACAAACAGATGTACAATCTGGCCGAGTATCGCGACGGGTTGGACTTCAGCAGCCTTACCCAGAATCCCGACCAGCAGTACGTCTTCGGCAAGGGTTGGGCAGCCGGCGCGGAATTCTTCGTCAAGAAAGCCAAAGGCCGCTGGACGGGTTTCATCGGCTACACGTTAGGCTTCACACGGCGGCAGTTCGACGACCTCAACGGCGGGAAACCCTTCTGGGCGAAATACGACCGAAGACACGACGTCTCCATCAGCCTGTCGTACGAAATTCTGCGCAACAAGCTGAGAGTGTCGGCTTTGTGGGTCTTCCAATCGGGCAACACCATGACGGTACCGCTGGGCTACTACCTCTATATGGGATCGGTGGTGACCGAGTGGAGCGACCGCAACGCATACCGCGTGAAACCCTACCACAGACTCGACCTCTCCATCGACTGGACCATCAAGAAGACGAGCAAGTTCGAGACGGGCCTGAACCTGTCCGTTTACAACGTGTACAACCGCCAGAACCCGTTCTTGGTCTTCTTCGAGACTTCCGTGAACACTAACAACGGCGACATCACAAGCTTCACCATGCAGAACCACGCCTACCAAATGAGTCTTTTCCCCATCATCCCGTCGCTGATGTGGACATTCAAGTTCTGATGCCCACATCAGCCGTCGGGTAGCATCAAAGACTAACGCATATATTCCCGCATATCCAACCCCATAATCGGGTCGAAAGCGGCTTCGTTCGCCGTTTCCGTGCACAAGAAGACCGTGGCTGCCACACCGGAGGTCTTGTCCGGCACGAGGCGCACATCAATAACGCCGGGGAAGTCCGCACGGAACTTCTCCTCGTCGAACGTCTTGTCCTCACAACCCTGCGGAAGATCCAGCACGGTGAAAGCGTAGGTGAGGTTCTCCTTGCCAGCCCACATCTCCTCCTTGGTGACATGCGTGCCGTTCAAGTAAGAGACCATCGGGTGCTTGCCGCTGATAAACACCTGCAGCTCGTTGAGGCAGAAGCCCGTGAAACGCAGCGGGTTAATCTCAATCGGCACAGCCTTGCGACCATCATAGCGGAATTCGATGTGCATCGGGAAATTACGCAGATGCAGCGTCGCGTTGAGGGTGGTGAGGAAACGGGTGAACGCCTCTTCGTAAAGGTCGAACAAGCGACGGCTGGTCATATACAACCGGTCGGAGGTGTCGGACTCGTCCATGAACTTGTGATGGAAAATATTGAGGATGGCCGGCTTCTCGTTTTCGTCGAAATAGGTATCGACCGCATACTCCTCACCCCGGATATATTCCTCGATGAGGAAGCGGCTCCGGCCGACCACGAACTCGGGGAATCCTGCCCCTGCCGTCGCGAAATCCTGTTGCAGTGAGGCTACGGCTTTCCGATAATCGTCGGCGTCACGAGCCACGAATACCCCCTTGCTCAGGAATCCCACCGAGGGTTTAATCACGCAAGGGAATACGAGCGTGTCGGTATCCAAGTCAGCCATCTCGTTGATATTCACCTCCTTGAAGAAGAAGTCGGGATAGATGTCGCGGCAGATGCGACGGAATGCGTGTTTGTCTTTCACGAGGGAGATACTGTCGATGAAACGTTTGTCATCGATATGCTCGTAAATCCAACCGAGAGCGTTTTCGGAGACGGTGTAGATTTTGCCCGCCGTCTTGTACTCTTCGCTGAATTCGTTATCGTTCAGCAGTTTGCCATTCGAGACGCGGAGTTCTGACACGGCATTCCGCAGCACGGGGATATTGTTTTTTTGCAACGTGTCCGCCATCATGTCCGACACGAAGGGTCTGTCTAATATAACCATAAATGTCTGATTTTCTTATTATATACAACAAAAGCGGCATCGTAATTGACACCGCTATTTGCTAATTTTAATGTAAATTCTCGATTACTCGGCTGCGGGAGCTTCGACTTCAGCAACCGGGGCTTCGGCGGCCACGTTCTCGGCGGGAGCGGCAGATTTCTTGCTGCTACGACGCGTGCGGGTGGCTTTCTTCTTGGACTTGTCAACGGTATAGGTCTCGTTGTAGTCCACAAACTCGATGATGCACATCTCGGCATTGTCGCCCTTGCGGAAGCCGGTCTTCAGGATGCGGGTGTAACCGCCCGGACGGTCGGCAATCTTCGGGGAAATCTCTCTGAACAGCTCCGTGACGGCGTATTTGTTCTGCAACTGGGAGAACACCTCGCGGCGGGAGTGGGTCGTGTCATTCTTGGAACGGGTCACGATGGGTTCCACAAACATTCTTAACGCTTTCGCCTTCGCCAGGGTCGTGCTGATACGCTTATGCATGATCAGAGAAGTCGCCATATTCGACAACATAGCCTTTCTGTGGGCATCTGTTCTTCCTAAATGGTTGATTTTCTTAGCGTGTCTCATTGTTTTATTCGTTATCTGTATTATACTTTTCTACATTCATACCAAATTCCAGACCTTTGTTGTGGACAAGTTCCTCCAACTCGGCGAGGGATTTCTTACCGAAGTTGCGGAATTTGAGCAGGTCGGCCTTGTGGAAAGCCACCAGATCGCCCAAAGTCTCCAACTCGGCGGATTTCAGACAGTTCAGTGCTCTGACGGAGAGGTCCATATCAATCAGCTTGGCTTGGAGCATCTGACGGATATTCTTCTCGTTGTCCTCAGACACTTCGGGGCTGTCGGGTTGCTCCTGGGTGTCAAGGGCGAGGTTCTCGTCGGAAAGCAGGACAAAATGCTGGATCAGAATCTTCGCGGCCTCCTGGATGGCATCCTTGGGATGGATGGAACCATCGGTCTGCACCTCGATGATCAGCTTCTCGTAGTCGGTCTTCTGCTCCACACGGAAAGGCTCAATCGTGTATTTCACATTCTTGATGGGCGTGTGGGTGGAATCCACGGCAATCACATCGATACCGTCGTGGATCTGGCGGTTGTCCTCCACGGGCACATAGCCGCGACCCTTGTCGATGGTGATTTCCATGTTCAAGCGGACGGTGGGTTCCATACGGCAAATCAACAGTTCCGGGTTCAGCACCTGGAAGTAGTTGAGGAAACGGTTCATATCGCCGGCCGTGAAGGTGTCCTGACCGCTGATGACGACGGAGACCTTTTCGGAGGTGAATCCTTCGACTTTATTTTTGAGGCGCACTTGCTTGAGGTTGAGCACGATGTCGAGCACATCCTCCATCACGCCGGGAATTGACGAGAACTCCTGCGCAACGCCTTCGATTTTGACGGAGGTAATGGCATAGCCTTCCAATGAAGAGAGCAGAACGCGGCGGAGGGCGTTACCGATGGTGACGCCGAAGCCTTGCTGCAGGGGACGAAATTCAAATATGCCGTGAAAATCGTCGGCCTCATTCATGATGACCTTGTCGGGTTTCTGAAATGTTAATATTGCCATTTTTGTCTGTTTTAATTATCTGTTGGTTTAATGTTTAATGTTTATGGTTTATGGTTTATGGTTATCAGGTTGCCTTAAACCTTAAACCCTAAACCTTAAACCTTAAACCTTACTTGGAGTAAAGCTCAACGATGGCCTGTTCGTTGATGGTCTCAGGGATCTCCTCACGGGTGGGATACTGCATGAATTTACCCACCTTCATGTTGCCGTCCCATTCGAGCCAACCGTAGTTCATAGCCTTGCCGCTGAGGGAGTTCTCGATGACCTCCAGGGATTTGGAGCGTTCGCGAACCTCCACGATGTCACCCGGACGGAGCAGCATAGACGGGATGTTGCAAATCTGGCCGTTCACGGTGATGTGACGGTGGCTGACCAGCTGGCGGGCGCCGTTACGGGTGGGGGCGATGCCGAGGCGGTAAACCACATTGTCGAGACGGCTCTCGATGAGCTGCATCAAGTTCTGACCGGTCACACCTTTACGACGGGATGCCATGTCGAACAGTTTGCGGAACTGGCGCTCAAGGATGCCGTAGGTGTATTTCGCTTTCTGTTTCTCCTGCAGCTGCATACCATACTCGGACAGTTTGGAGCGTCTGCGAGACTGACCATGCTGACCCGGGGCATAGTTCTTTCTCTCGAAATATTTGTCGGGACCGTAGATGGGTTCCTTAAACTTTCTCGCGATTTTCGTTTTGGGTCCTGTATATCTTGCCATATTCTATGTTTTTTCGATGATGAATGATAAATTATACTCTTCTGTGTTTGGGAGGACGGCAGCCATTGTGCGGCAGCGGGGTGACATCCGTGATCTCCTCCACGATGATGCCCGTGGTGTTGATGGAACGGATAGCCGACTCACGGCCTTGTCCCGGACCTTTAACGTAAACCTTCACTCTGCGCAGACCGAGGTCGTAGGCAACCTTCGCGCAATCCTGGGCCACCATCTGGGCCGCGTAGGGAGTGTTTTTCTTGGAACCTCTGTATCCCATCTTACCGGCGGAAGACCAGGAAATCACCTGACCATCGTTGTTGGTGAGGGAAACGATGACGTTGTTGAAGGAGGCATAGATAAACGCCTTACCGGAAGCCTCGATTCGAACGACTCTCTTCTTCGTTGATTTTGTATTTTTTGCCATACTGTTACTATTCTACGGTTAATTACTACTTGGTCGCTTTCTTCTTGTTGGCGACAGTTTTCTTGCGGCCCTTGCGCGTACGGGCGTTGTTCTTGGTGCTCTGTCCACGTACCGGTAAACCCAGACGGTGACGAATGCCTCTGTAGCAACCGATATCCATCAAACGCTTGATGTTCATCTGCTCCTCTGATCTCAGCGGTCCTTCCACCTTCAACTCATTCACCAATCCGCGGATCAATGCCAACTCGTCGTCGTTCCATTCATTTACCTTCTTGTCCCAGCTGATGCCGGCCTTGGTCAGAATCCGTTGAGCCGTGCTCCTGCCGATTCCGTAAATATAGGTCAAGCCGATTTCGCCGTGTTTGTTTTTCGGTAAATCAATACCTGCTATTCTAGCCATATTGCTTCTAATTGTTTTTTATGATGAATAATAATTTAATTTCTCGATTAACCCTGACGCTGTTTGAATTTCGGGTTCTTCTTGTTAATCACATACACCACACCGTGACGTCTCACCACGATGCAATCTTCGGATCTTTTCTTTACAGATGCTCTGACTTTCATTTTTATGCTTTTTTAATTGTTAATAATCTTGAATCTTTCTTCCTTGTTCTATCGTCTCACGTCTAATTCTTGTGCCGGTACGTGATCCTGCCTTTCGTCAGGTCGTAGGGGGTGATGGCCACCTGGACGCGATCGCCGGGGATGATCTTGATGTAGTGCATCCGCATCTTCCCCGAGAGATGGGCCAGAATCTCGTGGCCGCTTTCGAGGCGGACACGGTACAGACCGTTACCCAGGGCCTCGACGACCTCTCCGTCAACTTCAACTGCTGCTTGTTTTGCCATATCTTTGTCTTTTAATATAATTCTTCCGTTCCAATGACTTCGCCCAGCAGCTTGTAGGTGGAGATGACCTCCGTGCCGGTTTCCGTGATAATCAACTGATGTTCGTAGTGCGCAGACGGCTTGTGGTCGCGCGTACGAATGGTCCATCCGTCGTTCTCCATCACAATCTTGTGACTGCCCATGTTGATCATGGGTTCGATGCAGATGCACATACCCGGCGCCAGATGCATGCCCTGACCTTTGGTCCCGTAGTTCGGGATGTCGGGTTTCTCGTGCATGTCCTTGCCAATGCCGTGACCGCAAAGTTCCCTGACCACGCCGTAGCCGAACTGGCTGACATACTGCTCCACCGTGTGACCGATGTCGCCGACGGTGTTGCCCGCCTTGGCCACCTCAATGGCCTTGTAGAGCGATTCCTTCGTGCGCTCGCACAGTTTGTGCACCGCAGGGGAAACCTCGCCGACCTCGAACGTATAGCAGAAATCACCGTTGTAGCCGTCCAAAATGGCACCGCAGTCAACGGAGATGATGTCGCCGTCGCGCAGATACTGGTTAGGATACGGGATGCCGTGCACCACCACATCGTTGACCGACAGACAGAGTGAAGCCGGATAGCCCTCGTAGCCCTTGAAGGAAGGCACGGCGTGATGGTCGCGGATGCACTGCTCGCCGATCTGGTCGAGATAGGTGAGCGGCACGCCCGGCTTAATCACCTTGGCCACCTCGGCCAGGGTAATCGCCACCACGTTCGCGCTCGCTTTGAGCTTCTCGAACTCGGCCACCGACTTGTATTTCACTCTTCTGAACATCGTATTATCGTATTACTATTCGATTAGTGCGTACCGTAGATGCCACCGCCGGTACGGCCCTTGATACGACCGGACTTGGTAAGACCGTCGTAGTGGCGCATGAGCAGATGGCTTTCAATCTGTTGCAGGGTATCGAGCACGACACCGACCATAATCAGCAGGGAGGTGCCGCCGAAGAACTGTGCAAACTGCTGGTTGACACCGAACTGACGCACGATGGCGGGCAGCACAGCGACAATGCCGAGGAAGATAGAACCGGGCAGGGTGATGCGGGACATGATCTTGTCGATGTACTCCGCGGTCTGCTTGCCGGGTTTCACGCCGGGGATAAAGCCGTTGTTCTTCTTAAGGTCTTCCGCAATCTGCTGCGGATTGATGGTGATAGCCGTGTAGAAGTAGGTGAAGGCGATGATCATCAGGAAGAACACGATGTTGTAACCCAGACGGTTGTAATCAATGAAGCTGCTCCAGAAGCCCGTGGTGGTCTGTTGGGAGATGTTCACGAAAGTGAGGGGGATGAACATCAGAGCCTGGGCGAAGATGATGGGCATCACGCCGGCGGCATTGACTTTCAGGGGCAGATAGTTACGGACGCCGCCATACTGCTTGTTACCGACCACGCGCTTGGCGTATTGGACGGGGATACGGCGGGTACCCTGGACGAGCATGATACAGAGGCCGATGATGAGCATCATGAGGATGATCTCGATGATGAAGATGATGGGGCCGCCGTTCATCTCGGTGATACGGGCAGTGAACTCCGCTTTCAGGGCGAAAGGCAGACGGGCGATGATACCGATCATGATGATCATGGAGATACCGTTGCCGATGCCGTTGTCGGTGATACGCTCACCCAGCCACATGATGAACAGGGTGGCGGAGATGAGCAGGATGAAAGCGGTGATGCCGAAAGCCGAGAATCCGAGGATGCGGGTCTCGAGCATGGAGGGGGCGATGGCGCCAGGGAACTGGCCGGTCAGCTGCGCGATGTAGGCGGGAGCCTGCACGGCGAGAACCGCGACGGTCAGATAACGGGTGATCTGGTTGATCTTGGTACGGCCGCTTTCACCTTCCTTGGCGAGGCGCTGGAAGTAGGGCACCGCCAGGGTGAAGAGCTGCACCACGATGGATGCCGTGATGTAGGGCATGATACCCAACGCGAAGATGGAGGCGTTGGAGAATGCGCCGCCGGAGAAAAGGTCAAGCATGCCGAGCAGACCCTCGCTGGCCGCCTTGCTGAACGCGGAAAGGGCGCCGGGGTTGATGCCCGGAAGCACCACGTGCGCGCCGAAGCGGTAAATCAGGATGATGAAGAGCGTGTAAAGGATGCGCTTGCGCAGGTCTTCAATCCTGAATATGTTCTTTATCGTTTCGATGAACTTTTTCATTGCGATGAAGATTTAATGGTAATTATTCAGCTGCGGGGGCGTTCACGAGCTCGGCCGTGCCGCCACACTGCTCGATCATGGTCTTCGCCTTCGCGGAGAACTTGTCGGCCACGACGTGGACCTTGGCGGTGAGCTCACCCTTGGCCAAAATAGCGATGAGGCCGTTCTTCTTGGCCAGGCCGTTGTTCACGAGCACCTCACGGTCGATACGCTCAATATTCTGGTTCTCGGCGAGCTTCTGCAACGTGCTCACGTTGATGGCGTTGTATTCCACGCGGTTGATGTTCTTGAAACCTCTCTTGGGCAATATTCTGTAGATAGGCATCTGGCCGCCCTCGAAACCGATCTTGCGGCTGTAGCCGGAACGGGACTGAGCGCCCTTGTGGCCACGTGTGGAGGTGCCGCCTTTGCCGGAACCCTGGCCTCTGCCGATTCTGCGTTGTCTGTGTGTCGATCCGTTTGCAGGTTTTAAATTGTGTAAATCCATCTCTTTGATATTCAATCGGTTAATAAATTATAATTCTTCCACGCTGACTAAGTGTTTGACAGCATTGACGATGCCCATGATTTGCGGGGTCGCCTCATGTTCAACAGTTTGGTGCATCTTGCGGATTCCTAATGCCTCCAAAGATCTTTTCTGACGTGCGGGTCTGTCAACCGCGCTTCTGACTTGTGTGATTTTAATCTTTTTCATTCCCTTCGAAATTTATTTTATTACTATATATCCAAAAAAAAATAGCCCATTTTTGGAAGAAAAATGCAACTATTCTGATAAAACGAAACCATAAAAACCCATTCGCCACTATCCCACTCTATGTTCATACAGTCCGTGAAATCAAACAGTTACGCGGTTCATACCCTGCTTTTCCACCCGCCTGCGCATTCCACTTCAAAAAGCCTGCAAAAATACACTTTTTTCTTTATCCACAATGCGGTGGTGATATTTTTTTGCCAAATATCAATATAATCAATACAACAACTTGATTATCTGACAATTAACACAATAACCCCATAACCCTTAAACCTTAACCCCTAAACCTTAACCCTTAAACCTTAAACCTTAACCCCATTAGTGTCCCGTTAAAATCTGATAATATACGGATTGAAGTTTCGTATGTTAATAAAAACAAGAAGAAAAAACAAAAATGTGAAGAAAGTTCTGGCCACAGCGGACAGCTGCGGCCGAAGGACAATTCCCCTTCCTTGGGGAAGGGGTGGCCGTAGGCCGGGGTAGGGGCCTCTGCAAAGGCCGTAAGGCCGTTGCTTTCACCCGAAACCGTATGTTGTTTCACAAGGAATTATGATATCCATATTACTACCCCGCCCTTCGGGCACCCCTTCTAAAATAGAAGGGGAATTTGCCCGCGCCGGCACGGCGTGCCGTGACTGGAATTAGTATGCGAACGAGAGTGTCGGCATCGCCTTAAAAAGAGAGCATTTTTTAGACAATCTCTTGTGGTTCAGAATATTAAACAATTCAAATCCGTTGACTCTGATTTTTGCTATAAAATATTGTAAGTCAATTAGTTTTTTATGTAATCCTTGTTTTTAACGGGACAGCAGTGCCTTAACCCCTAAACCCTAACCCTTAAACCTTAACCCCTAAACCTTAAACAACGAAAAGAGAGCCCAAACGGACTCCCTTTTCTATAGCTATACTATATAAGTAGGGACTATCTCACAATAAGCAGGGACTATCTCACGCTGATGCGGTCGATGACAATCTTTCTGTCCTTCGCAGCCTGGAGGCCATAGACGGTCTCGCGGACAGCGGTGGTGGAGAAGCTGTGGTTGACCTGGCCCTCGGGGACCTTGTGGATGGTGAGGCCGGACTTGGAACCGTTGATGTACGGTGCCAAGAAACCGCCGTGCGCCTGCGACATGTAGTTGAGAACGCTCTCAATACGACGGGCGGAGAGGTGCTTGTTGTAGTCGCTGCTGCTCAGCGGGCTGGCGAAGCCGCTGATGGTGAACTCAACCTGGTGGCCGTCCTTAAGGGCTTCCACGATGAAGTTGGTCATCTTCACAAGACGGTCATAGCCGGTCTGGATAGAGTCGTTGAAGAAGGACTCCACAGCATTCTCGGCATTGGTCTTCTGTGCACCGGCAAGGCCCTTGCCCGCGCTGGTCACATAGTTGCTCTTGGCAGCCATGTAGTTGTTGTACAGACCCATATACTCCGTGTTGGTGGTCTCCTGCTTGGTGCGGGGATCCGGACGGTCATTCTCGAAATAGAGGGTGATGGGTTTCATCAGATCCTTCTTGATGGCTTCCATCTCGGCTTTCTTCTTCTCGGCGGCGACTTCCTCCTCATAGATGAAGGTCACGGGGATTTGGATGACCATATCCTGCGGCTCGCAGCTCTGGGCGGCGGGAATCATCTTGGGGAAGGATTTCACCACGCGAAGAGCCTCTTCGTCAAACTCCGGATAGCCGGAGCTGCTGATCACCTCGATGTCCGTCAGGGTGCTGTCCTTCAGAACCTTGGCCTGCACCGTCGTGGTGCCGGAGATTTTCTGGTTCTTCAAGTTGACCGGATACTTTTTGGTTTTGTTGATGTAGCGGCACATCGCCTTGTTTCCACCCTTGAAAGTGGGGAGGGAAAGGGCGGCGGTAGGCGCAACATGCTGTCCGTTGGAGTCGGCGAACACGATGGCGAAACCGGTCTTCTGGCCGCGCTGACCATAGATGTTGCCCTGGTCACACTGAGCATAACCCATTGTGAAACAAGCCATTAACAAAGCTACGGCCACGAATTTCATTGCGGAAAAGTTACTTTTCATATCTATACTATTTTACATTATATTCCAAGGCGCAAAGATACATTTTTTCTTTATATGCGCAACAAAATATTTTTTTATTTTGTTTATAATACGGAACGCGGCCGGATAGGTTACACCAGAAAGGGCGCGACTGCACCAGCCACGCCCATATTCTTCATACTACATTTCCTTTGTTTAATCGCGGAGGCAGCGGACAGAATATCCGCGGAGCTTTTCGTTGTTGGTTCTGTTCACATTGCCGTAAAAGTAGCCCAAGATACGGCCCCAGACCTTCTCGGTAGAGGTCTCCGTAGCACTAATGAATAAGGCGCTGGCGCGGCTGTTGGTGTAGCCTTCGCTAAAGTAGAAACCCGCTGGAAAAGCATCGAAACCCGTTTCATTATTACTTTCCGGATTGTGTCCCACTGCACATAAAATATCCGACGAGTACCAGTCCGTTGTTTTGGAGGCCAATGCACTGGCAATATTATCGGCATTGTCACCTGTACCACATCTATATGTGCTTTGACTACTTACATAGTCCGTGAGTTGCGTCCATTCCGCATCACTCGGCACGTGCCAGCCGTTGGGACAGACACCTTGAACACCGCTGGGGTTGGCGTTGCTGGAGGATGCGCCATACATCGCCGCAGGCCAGTTGTAAAGAAGTCCGCGTTTCGCCAACGGGATGCTGGAGGAGGTGTAGTCGTAGTAACAGGAGGACATGAAAATTGAGTCGTTTGCAGTGACAGGGATGGAGATGCCGTCGGGGAAGTGTTTGGTTCGAAGATTTTCTTTCATCCAGCATTGCGCGCCGATGAGTACGGTAGCATA
>ONQE01000041.1 GCA_900319925.1 uncultured Bacteroidales bacterium
ATGAAGGAAAATCTGCGCACCAAACACTATGCCGACGGCACTGCCATAGATGAAGCATTCGGAACCAGCAACACGGAAGCGTATCGGTATAATCCCAACAACGATTCTTCCTATGTGGCCGTTTATGGTTACCTTTACAACTGGAAAGCGGTGATGAGGAATGCCAACTCCAGTGCCGCAAATCCTTCGGATGTCCAGGGTATCTGTCCCAGCGGATGGCATGTGCCGAGCAATTCCGAGTGGGTTCAACTCACGGATTATGTGGCCAGCCAGTCTGATTACGATTGTGACGGGGTAGCAGCGGCTCTGGCCGCCCCGAGCGGGTGGAACACGAGCAGTGGCTGCGATGTCGGCGGTTATCCCGCCACCACAAACGCCACCGGTTTCTCCGCCCTTCCCGCCGGTTACTATAACGGCTACTATTCCAACCACTACTTCGGACAACGTGCGCAATTTTGGAGTGCCACCGACAATGGCTATGAAAGCGCAGCCTATGAAGAGTTGAGACACAACCTCTCCCTTGATATGCGTTCCACCAGTGTCAAATATTCGGGAAAGTCTGTCCGGTGCGTCCGAGGCACGGCTGCCGATGAAACAGTTCCTGACACGACATCTGTCACTCCTTCCGACACGTTGCCGTGCCACGGGGAAACCACAGTGTCTGATTACGACGGCAATGTCTATCACACCGTGCAGATAGGCCAACAATGTTGGATAAAAGAGAATATCCGCTCCACGCACTATTCTGACGGCACCGTTATCGCACTGGGAACGGCGACCAGCGGCACGGTCCCCTATCGCTATTACCCGAACGATGATTCGGCCAATGTGGCGACCTACGGATACCTTTACAACCGGTCTGCTTTGATGAACGGGGTGTCAACCAGCCATGCGATACCCTCTGGGGTGCAGGGCGTTTGTCCCGCCGGTTGGCATGTTCCGAGCCAGCCCGAATGGCTGCAATTATGCGACTACATGGGCACCCAAAGCGAATACTTGTGCGGCAATAACAGTGCTTATATTGGTAAGGCTCTCGCAGCCACGGAAGGTTGGGCTTCCAGCACATCCGACTGTGCGATAGGCAATGATTTGTCCGCAAACAACGCATCGGGTTTCGGTGCTCTGCCTGCCGGACGTTATAATGGAACCAACGGGCTGTATGCCATGTTTGGGTCCAATGCCTATTTCTGGACTTCAACGCTTGGAGACGGAAGCGCAGGCTATAATTTTTACCTGTACAATGGGGGAATCGGTGTGAACAGAAATAACATGTACAGTCCCACATACGGGCTTTCTGTCCGCTGCATTCAAGATTAGTCACAGGGTGGAAACTGAGCAATGGAAAGGGCATAATCGACACGGTTATGCCCTTTTTGGTTCGCCCGACATGGGCATAATCTAACGGGTGGAAGTCCCGAGCGCCCCCTTATAGCGGGAAGCGTACAGCCGGAGGCAAGGGTGTCCGTCGCGAGGCGGAATCTGAAGGAAGCCCGAGGCAAACATCTGGCCTGACGGACAGAAACCACATGAAAGGCAGAAGGTCGTAGATGAGGTGGCAAAAGGAAGAAATGCAGACAACGAGAAAAGGCTGCCATGCGGAGACGGGGACGGAATCCCGATGCACGCATGGAGTGCAGACCTGCATGGGGATAGCTGAAAACAACCTTGTGGAAGTACCAAACGTAGAGGGAGACTTACTGACCCATATACTCTCGCCGATGTTGAGTAATATCATGCTCAACGAGCTGGACAAGGAACTGACGAAGCGAGGCCACCCCTTTGTGCGGTATGCTGACGACTGCATGATATTCTGCAGGAGCGAGCGAGCCGCAGGGCGCATACTGGAGAGCATATCGAAGTTTATCGAGGGCAAACTTTTCCTAAAAGTGAACCGCGACAAGACAGATACAGGCTCCGTATGTGTATATGGAAAAGATGGAAGAATCCAAGGACGAGGATAGCCAACCTCATCAAATGCGGCGTGCCAAAATGGCAAGCGCAGAGGCATGGGTGGATAAAAGGCTACTGGCGAACCGCAGGTATGCCAGATTGCACCCGAGCCATGAGCAATCGCAATCTATACCGTGCAGGCTACCGATGCTTGATGGATTACTACGTGTTGGTATCGTAAACGAAGAACCGCCGTATGCGGAACCGCATGTACGGTGGTGTGAGAGGTCGGAAAACGAAGTAGGAAGAAAACTACTTCGTTTTCCTCCTACTCGATTTGCAAAGTTCAAGGAGGGGATATCCGGCTTGCGTCCTTAGTTTTCCCGCATCCGTTTCCGCAGTTTCCGCACCTTTCCGCATCAACAATCTGTTGTTTTGCGAAAATTTACGACAATTTCGAAAATAACGCGAAAACGAAAAATAAATTTAACAATTAATTGTTAATTTTTCAAGTGTCAATATTGCAATATATTGTATTTCAATGAAATAAAAAATTTCCGAAACTCTTGACACGGGACGTTTTTTGTTGTATTTTTGCGGCGTTATTTTATATCATAAACAAAGCAAGATATTATGCAAAAGAAGGATCCCATAGAAGAGGCCCGCTAGTACGTGGCCAACGCGGAAGAAATCATCAAGAAAGCTGAATATGACCCCGAGACGAGGTCGTATTTGGACAACAAGTATATAAAGACGGCCGGCAACATCCTGTGGAACGGCTGCCTTGTCGCCTTGGAAGCACTCCTGCACGTCCGCACGGGCAAGGGACGCCCCTCCATTGCGAAGTACAAGGAAGCTGCCGGCAAGCGCGACCGCATGTTGTTGGGGCTCATGAACGCCGGGTATGACACCATGCATTTGTGTATGGGCTACGATGGCCTGCAGGGAAAGAAAGTCTGTGATTCCGGCTTCGAATACGCCAACGACATCATCAACCGCTGCTCCAAGCTGATGCCCGCACCTGTGTGCGTGTAGTAGCCAACGCTTGGAAGCGTCGGTTACTATCCGAAAAAATCGTATCTTTGCCGCCCTCAAAAAACAGGGTGGATTTTACTTTTTATGGAGAATAACGTACAGGCAGAGGACACCTTAGTGGTCACAGGCGCGCGCGAGAACAATCTCAAAAACGTGTCCCTTACAATCCCGCAGCAGCGGCTGGTGGTCATCACCGGACTGAGCGGGAGCGGCAAGTCGTCGTTGGCCTTCGACACCATCTATGCCGAGGGACAGCGCCGCTATATGGAGACCTACTCGGCTTACGCCCGCCGCTTCATCGGCAGCATGGAGCACCCCGACGTCGATAAGATCTCCGGCCTCAACCCTGTTATCTCCATTGAGCAGAAGACCGTGAACAAGAACCCGCGCTCCACCGTGGGCACGGTCACGGAAGTGTACGATTTCCTCCGACTACTCTACGCCCGTGTGGCCGACGCCTACTCCTACAACACCGAGGAGAAGATGGTCCACTATTCCGAGAAGGAACTCATCGACCTGATTCTGGAACGCTACAAAGGCAAATCCATCACCCTTCTCGCCCCCGTGGTGAAACGCCGCAAGGGACACTATCGCGAGCTCTTCGAGAACATCCGCAAGCAGGGCTTCACCCGTGTGCGTGTGGACGGCGTGATGAAACCGCTGATGATGGGGATGCAGGTGGACCGCTACAAAATCCACGACATCGAACTCTCCATCGACAACCTCACGGTGTCGGACTATTCGCAAAAACGGCTGACAAACAGCGTGCAGATTGCGATGAAATACGGCAAGGGCGCCCTGATGATTCTCGACAACGAGACCAAGGAGGTGAAAAACTACAGCAAGTTCCTGATGTGCCCCACCACGGGCATCTCCTATCCGGAGCCTGAACCGAACACCTTCTCGTTCAACTCTCCCTACGGAGCATGTGAGTACTGCAACGGATTGGGCAGCATCACGGAGGTGGATATCGACAAGGTCATCCCCGACAAGAACAAGTCTATCAAAGCGGGCGGTATCGCCATTATCGGAGAATACAAGAACACGTTGTTGTTCAGAACGTTGGATGCGTTGGCGGAGAAATACGGATTCTCTATGTCCGACCCCATCAAGAAACTTTCGGAGCAGCAGCTGAATGCCGTTTTGTACGGTACCACGGAAATCTTGCACGTGAAGCGTGAGGTCGCGGGTCTCTCCCCGATGCGCAAGACTTTCGAAGGCGTGGTCAACTTTCTCGGCAATCTTAACGAGGAGAGCATGCCGGCGTCGTTCAAGAAGTGGATTTCGCAGTTCGTGAATACGATTCCCTGCCCTCACTGTCACGGCGCGCGGCTCCGCACCGAATCGCTGCATTTCCGCATCCAGGACAAGAACATCGCCCAACTCGCCCACATGGATATGGCCGAACTGTTGGAGTGGTGCCGGAAACTGCCGGTGCATCTCGACCCTGCGAAACGCCATATCGCCAGCGAGATTCTTCGGGAGATTACCTTCCGTCTCGAATTTCTATGCAATGTGGGTGTGCAATACCTGTCGCTCGACCGCTCTTCAGCGTCGCTTTCCGGCGGCGAGGCCCAGCGCATCCGACTTGCCACGCAGATCAGTTCGCAGTTGGTCAACGTGATGTACATTCTCGACGAGCCGAGCATCGGCTTGCACCAGCGTGACAACCACTTCCTCATCGATTCACTGCGCAGTCTGCGCGATATGGGCAACTCTGTTATCGTGGTCGAGCACGACCGCGACATGATGAAGGCCGCTGACTATATCGTCGATGTGGGACCTGCGGCGGGTGAGTACGGCGGTGAGATCGTGGCGGCGGGCACGTACAAGGAAATCCTCAAAAGCAGCTCATTGACAGCGGCTTATCTCAAGGGAAAGAAGAAAATCAAGGTGCCGAAAGTCCGCCGGAAAGGAAACGGGGAGTGGCTCTCCGTGATCGGCGCGACCGGTAACAACCTCAAGAATGTGACGGTGGAGTTCCCGTTGGGCACGCTCATCTGCGTTACGGGAGTGTCCGGCAGCGGCAAATCCACGCTCATCAACGAGACGCTCTATCCCATTCTGAACCAGTACATCTACCGCTCCGAGAAAAAGCCGTTGCCCTACAAGGACGTGGCGGGGTTGGAGCATCTCAACAAGATTATCGACATCAACCAGCAACCCATCGGGCGCACGCCGAGGTCGAATCCTGCGACGTACGTGGGCGTGTTCGACGACATCCGCAAACTCTTCACCCAGATGCCCGAGGCCAAGATTCGGGGGTACAAGCCCGGACGGTTCTCCTTCAATGTGTCGGGCGGCCGCTGCGAAGAGTGCAAGGGTGCGGGCGTGAAGACCATCGAGATGAACTTCCTCCCCGATGTCTATGTCACCTGCGACAAATGCGGCGGCAAGCGCTACAACGACGAGACCCTGGAGATTCGCTACAAGGGCAAGTCCATCAACGATGTTTTGGAGATGGACATCCACACGGCCATTGAGTTTTTCGAGAACATACCGGCCATCGTGCGCGAGCTCAAGACGATGGATGACGTCGGACTCGGCTACCTGAAGTTGGGCCAGCCCTCCACGACGCTCTCCGGCGGTGAGGCGCAGCGCATCAAGTTGGCGGCGGAATTGTCGAAGAAGGACACCGGAAGCACGCTCTACATCCTTGACGAGCCCACCACGGGATTGCACTTCCAGGACATTGCGATTCTGCTCGATGTGCTGGACCGTTTGGTGGAGAAGGGCAACACGGTCATCGTGATCGAGCACAATATGGACGTCATCAAGATGGCGGACTGGATCATCGACATGGGACCCGAGGGCGGTCGCAATGGCGGCGAAGTTGTGGCCACCGGCACGCCCGAGGAAATTGTCCGTCAAGGTGTCGGTTTCACGGCTGAATATTTAGCTAAAGAGCTGTAGGAGCGTCTATAAGGCCTCTTTCACAAGCTTTGTGAAGAACTTCCATCCATATTTGTAACCATAAACACTTTTTTTGTATCTTTGCCGCCGTTTTAAAATTGGAAAATGGATAAAAATACAGTTATTGGTCTATTGCTGATTTTCGCCCTGTTTTTAGGCTTCAGCTTCTATCAGACCTCGCAGGTGAAGAAACGTCAGACCGAACAAGAGGCGCAGATGACGGAGGAGATGGCGAAAAAGGCGGAGGAGACGGCCAACACGCTCTCCCTTGACGCCCAGTCGGATACGAACAAGACGGCGGAGCCCGCCGCCACGGCCATGGCTCCCGCTCAGCGATTCTCCAACGCCCAGGTTGGGGAAGGCGATTATACCGTGGAGACCGCCAAGGCGTACTACCGCTTCAGTAAGAAGGGTGGTTATCTTCGCGAAATCCAGCTCAAGGATGTCTATCGCTACACTCCTAAGGGCGCCGACAAGGAACCCCTCGTCATCTATGAGGGCGGCTCCAACAGCATGGCCATGAAGCTGATGCTCCGTGACCAGACCGAAATCTCCACCGCAGATTGCTACTTTGTGGCCGATGCGGATGACCTTGTGATTGACGCCCAACATAACAAGCTGTCGCTCAGACTTTACCCCAACACCCCGAACGACAGCGCGGGTTGCCAGACCCTTAATCAGAAATCCTATATCGAATATCTCTACACGTTCTCCAATGACGACTATAAGTTTGACTATCAGATCAATTTCGTCAATATGGAGCCGTATCTCTACCCGAACCGCCGCACCTTCACGATGTTGTGGGATGCGCAGCCCAAGTGCGTGGAGAAAAACTACGACTATGAGAAGAACATCACCTCTATATATTATATGGACAATGGTGACGAGGTCGATAACCTCGACGAGCGCAAGGCTGACCATCGCGACTTCACCTCTCCGTTGAAGTGGGTATCCTTCAAACAGCAGTTCTTCACCACCTGCTTGGTGACGACTGACAAGCCGTTCACCTCCGGCACGCTCTCCGTGCAGCTGCCGGACAAGAGCGAGAAGAGCGTGCTCAAGAACTGCGCCGCCGATTTGGACTTCGAGGTGGCGGACCTCAATGACGGCCATTTTGGAATGTACATGTTTGTGGGTCCGAACCAGTATCGTCTGCTCAAGGACTACGATGTCAAGTTGGAGCGTCAAGTTCCGCTGGGCTGGGGGTTCTTCCTGTTGCAATGGATCAACCGTTTCATTATCATCCCGATCTTCAACTGGTTGGAGGCTTACGGCTTGAGTTATGGCATTATCATCTTGATACTCACCATCTTCATCAAGATTGTGGTGTTGCCGGTAAGTTACAAGACCTATATGTCGTCGGCCAAGATGCGCGTGCTGAAACCCGAGATCGAGGCTATCAACGCGAAGTATCCGAAGGATGAGGACATGATGAAGAAGCAGCAGGCCACGATGGCACTCTACCGGAGTGCGGGCGTGAAACCTGCCGGCGGATGCGTGCCGATGTTGTTGCAGATGCCCATCCTCATCGCCATGTACCGTTTCTTCCCGGCCTCCTACGAACTGCGCCAACAGCCGTTCCTCTGGGCCGAGGACCTCTCCACGTATGACTCCATCTGGGATTTCGGCCGCAATGTTCCTTTGCTCGGCGACCACCTCAGCTTGTTCACCATCTTGATGACTATCGCCACGATTATCTATACTTGGCTGAACCAGAAGTTGATGGCACCCACGCAGGGCAACAAGGACCAGCAGCGCATGATGAACATTATGATGTATATGATGCCGGTCATGTTCCTGTTCATGTTCAACAATTTCGCTTCCGGTCTTACCTACTACTACCTGCTCTTCAACCTCGCCACCTTCCTGCAGATGTTCATCTTCCGCGTGGCCGTCAACGAGGACAAGCTCCGCGCGCAGATGCAGGAGACGATGAAGAAACCGGTCAAGAAATCGCGTTGGGAGATGAAGATGGAAGAACTCCAAAAGCAGCAACAGCAGATGCTTAAACAACAGCAACAGCAACAAAAAAGAAAATAATTTTAGAAAATTTGGGCCGCGTGTGGGAAATTTCGTACTTTTGCGGTCGAATTTGAATCAATAAAAGTAATAGCTATTATGGAAAATCAAGACAGAAACGAAGTGCTCTCCAGAGCGGTCAAGGCTGGAAAAAGAACCTACTTCTTCGATGTGAAAAAGAGCCGCAATGAGGAGATGTACCTCACCATCACGGAAAGCAAGCGCAAATTCAACGCCGACAACGGCAACTTCTTCTACGAAAAACACAAGATTTTCCTCTATCCGGAGGACTTCGAAAAGTTCCAGAACGCACTTTCCGGCGTGATTGGGTTCATTGAGAACGGCACTGTGCCTGCGGAGGACAACTTCTTCGAGACCGACGGTTTCGACAAGCAGGGTGAAATGGATGAGGACCTCGGAATTTCTTTCGACGACATAGACTTGTCATTATAATGGGGAAAATCGTATCCATCGTAAACCAGAAGGGTGGGGTGGGTAAGACGACGACGGCTGTGAACCTCGCGGCCTCGTTGGCCTTGCTCGACTTCCGCGTGCTGCTCATCGACGCCGACCCGCAGGGCAACGCGTCGAGCGGCGTGGGTGTTTATCCCGACGATGACACCCTGAGCATATACGACTGTATCGTGAACGGCAAAATGGCGTCGGAGGCCGTGGTGGAGACCAAGACCCCCAACCTCTTCCTGCTGCCCGCCACCATCCACCTCGTGGGCGCCGAAATCGAGATGATCGCCTACGACCGCCGCGAATACCGCATGAAGGACGCCCTCGCCGATGTGAAGAACGACTACGACTTCCTCTTCATCGACTGCGCCCCATCACTCGGCCTGGTGACCCTCAACGCCTTGGTGGCTTCCGATTCGGTCATCATTCCCGTGCAGTGCGAGTATTTCGCCTTGGAAGGCCTCGGCAAGCTGCTGAACACGGTCCGCATCGTGCAGTCCAACATGAATCCGGACCTCTCCATCGAGGGAATCCTGATGACGATGTACACCAACCGCTACAAGTCGGCCAACGCCGTTTATGAGGACGTGCGCTTCCACTGTCGCGACATCGTGTTCGACACGGTCATCAACCGTACCGTAAGACTCAGCGAAGCACCAAGTTACGGTGTGCCCATCGCCGTCTATGACATCAAGTCTGTCGGCCATGTCAACTACATGAACCTCGCCAAGGAGTTCCTGCTGAAAAACGGATACACGGTATAGTTAGTAGTTAGTAGTTAGTAGTTAGTAGTTAAACGAAACTGCTTCAGTCGAAGGACCTTTCCCCTCCTTTGGAGGGGTGTCCGTAGGACGGGGTGGTAATGTCAACCCAGGGTGAACGAAGTGAGCCCTGGGATAATAATAACAAACGACAACAAAATGAACAAGAACGAGAAACCCGCCCGCCGTGGATTGGAGGCGATGCTCGGGAACATCGAGATTCCCGTGCGCAAGGAGAACACCCAGGTGGTGAGCGGCAATACCAATATCCATATCGACTCGATAGAGGCGAACCCCTATCAGCCGAGAACCCAGTTCGACCAAGCCGCGCTGGAAGAATTGGCACAGTCCATCAAGACCTACGGACTGATTCAGCCGGTGACCGTTCGCCCGGTGGGCAACGGCAAGTACCAGCTTATTTCGGGCGAACGCCGTTTCCGCGCCGCCCAGCTGGCCGGCCTGACCGAGATCCCCGCTTTCGTGCGCACTGTTGATGACGCGCTCTCCATCCAGATGGCTCTCGTGGAGAATATCCAGCGTGCCGACCTCAACGCCATTGAAATCGCCATGAGCTACCAGATGCTCATCGACGAGTGTCATCTCACGCAGGAAGAACTTGGTGCCAAGGTGGGCAAGACCAACACCACCATCTCCAACTACCTCCGCTTGCTCAAACTTTCCACGCTCGTTCAGGTGGCCGTGCGTGACGGGCAGATCTCTATGGGTCATGCCCGCGCTCTCGTGCCCGTGGAAGACGAGGCTGTGCAGGCCAAGCTTGTGCGCCAGATCGTGGACGAGCAGCTTTCTGTGCGGCAGACTGAGACGTTGGTCAAGAAGACCCTCGAAGGCGCGCGCAACAAGAAATCGAAGGTGAAAATCACCCTTTCCGACGAGGTTCGCTCCGCCCAGACGGCCATTTCCCAGAAATTAGGCACCAAAATCGGCATCTCGAAGGATATTTCCGGCAAAGGCCGCATCCAGATTCCGTTCAGCTCCGACGAAGAACTGAAACATATTTTGGACCTGCTGCAATAATACGGTGTTACTTCCGTTAACAGCCTATTATCTTTTATGGTTATGAAGTATACGAAACAGATTCTTACGGTAGTGATAGTGCTCTGTATGAGTCTGTTTGCGTATTCTCAGGAGATTAAGACTCCGAATGCTTCCCGTGTGAAGGCACAGGATTCCGTGAAGGTCTCCAAACACAGCCCAACCGCCGCTATCCTGTGGTCCATCATCCCCGGCGGTGGTCAGTTCTACAACAAAAAATACTGGAAAGTGCCTATCGTCTATGGCCTTTTGGAGGCTTCGGGCTACTTTCTCACTAAGTATGCCACCGACATGATGCTTTATCGTCGCGAGTTCATCAATCGCCGCGACGGTCACATCGACCAGCTGATTCCCAGTCTCGCCGACAAACCCGACGAGAACATCCTCGCATTGAAGCAGACTTCGCAACGAAATATGGAGATTTGCATCGCGGCCACAGCCATCATCTATACGCTCGGCTTCATTGACGCCATGGTCGACGCGCACCTCTACTATTTCGATGTCTCTGACGATCTGTCGCTCTACTGGAGCCCAATGTTGCTGCCGAACCCGATTAATACTTCGCCGTCATACGGAGTGAGCGTGACGCTGAGTTTCAAGTAGGCGGTCTTGCCCGGTTCGAGAATAACCGGCGGAAGTTTGAAGTGTCACGCAATACAGAAAAAATTGTACTTTTGCAAGTTCAAACATAGAGTATTATGCTACACATCAACAGTAACGAAGAGACCGTGGCAGCCAGCCCTGAGAAAGTGTATCAGGTGCTGACCCAGTTCATGCACCAGGATCTGAGCCGGATCCCAGGTCTGACCAATTTCGAACCGTTGTCGGACGGTTGCAAGTTCAGTGTGCAGGACCAGATCAGCTGCCAGCTCACCCTTACCGAGCAGGTGCCCTACAGCCGCGTGGCCTACAAAGCGGAAACCGACAAACCCGTCAGTGCCGAAGTTGCGTTCGACATCGTGCCGGCAGGGGAGGGGAGTCAGCTGAAAGGGCATGCCGACATCCAGGTGCCGTTTTTCCTTCAAGGCATGGTCAAGGGCGCCATCGACAAATTTATGGGCACGGCCATGCAGTACTTGAAAACCGCCATTGAGAACAGCTGAGCATGGAATACACGATTCACACCGACAAGTTAGTCAAGAAGTACAAGAACCGCACGGTCGTCAATGAGGTTTCCATCAACTTCACACAGGGCGAGATTGTGGGGCTGCTCGGTCCGAACGGCGCGGGCAAGACCACCTCGTTCTATATGATCGTGGGACTCATCAAGCCCTACTCCGGTCGCATCTTCCTCAACGACCAGGATATTTCCAACGAGCCGATGTACAAACGGGCGCAAATGGGTATTGCCTACCTGCCGCAGGAACCCTCTGTGTTCCGGCAGTTGACCGTGGAGGACAACATCAAGGCCATCCTCGAATTCAGCGGCAAGAACAAGGCAGAACAGAAGGAGATGTTGGAGAGTCTGATTTCGGATTTCAACATCGAGAAAGTGCGCCACAACAAGGGCAACAATCTCTCTGGCGGTGAGCGCCGTCGTGTGGAGATTGCCCGCTGTTTGGCCTCCGATCCGAAGTTCATCCTCTTGGACGAGCCTTTCGCAGGGGTCGATCCCATCGCCGTGGAGGACATCCAGAACATCGTCAGAAAGCTGAAGGAGTGGAACATCGGCATCGTCATCACCGACCACAACGTCCATGAGACGCTTTCCATCACCGACCGCGCCTACCTCCTGTTCGAGGGCCGCGTCCTCAAAGCCGGCACCGCCGAAGAGCTCGCCGCCGACCCCGTCGTCAAGAAAGTCTATTTGGGGTCTAATTTCGAATTAAGGAAGTAAAGTCCGGATTCCCCTGCTTCTACTCCTCGGCAGCGGAACGGAATTGCGTTGGAAAGGACACTATTCAATAATAATGACAAAAATGATCGTACAATAATCAACAATATTATGAAAAACAGACATCTTATCGGGATTTTGACAACGGCTGCGATGATTCTGATGCCGTTCTTTGCGAGTTCGCAAGTCAAACAAGTGTTCAAGGTCGTGGACTACGACACGAAGCAGCCCATCGCGGGAGCGACAACCACCGTATATGGGCAGAAAATCACCACGGACGCCAAGGGAGTGGCTGTGGCAACCCTGCCGGTCGACAAGAAAGATGCCTATCTTTCGATGGAAGAATGGCTCAAGGAGGGGTATATGCCGATCGGAAGGCAGCCGGAATCGTTCGGCAAACAATACCAAACCAAAGACACTATCAAGTTCTATATGGCTGACAAACAAGCCTATAGAAAAGATGCACGAGCGATGTTCGACAATCTGTACCGTTTTGTCTATGATACCGTGGTGCGCCCTACGGCACAGTACTATAAGGATTCCATCGCGGCAAATCCCGACCAGTCCTATCCCATCGCACAGGAGTGGTTGCGCTCGACGTGGTCCATGGACCCCTTGGTGAAGCCCTGCATTTCCGATGCTTATAGTATCGGTCGTTATGGATGCTATGAGTATGACGCCCCCAAGTATGCCGAAGTGCTGCAGGTTATGCGCTCCGGCGATGTCAACAAGGCGGTGAGCATGGCCAAGGAACATGTGGATTTGGCTGACAACAGCCGCGGGAACCTCGAATGGGTGGATTTCTATCGTTGGACGCGTTCCCTCGACTTCTCCACGATGGATGATGCCCTGCTCAGCGACTATTCGGTGTTGATTTATCGGAACCGCTTTCTCCCCCTCAGCTATATCAATTACATTGAAGACCTGAATCGCGATCAGCTTTACGACAAGGCGGATTCCATCATCCGGATTGAAAAAGCCGGCAACAAAGATCCTCGCTTTGACGTTATGATGATTCCCAACTATTTCCGGTATGTCTTTGTGGATAAGGACAATGCCAAGCTGAAAGCGCTTGCGGAGCAGACCCTCGAAACGGCGCTCAAGAGTTATCGCGACTACCCCTGCAGGCCGATGTTGGGCGACGTTTACTGGAACTACAAGAACCTCTATTTCGCGTACGCCACGTTGGGGGACAGCGTCTCCGCCACCCGCACTATCGACAGTGCCATGGCCTATATGCAGAAGTATCTCGACCTCTACTTCACGGAGGATGAATATAGCCGTAATCAGCGGATTATTTCCATGTATCAGAACCTGTTGGGCGTCTTGAACTTCAATTTGGCATATATTCCCGCAACAACGGTCAACCAACTGTACAGCAAGGTTTACGACGCGGCCAAGGCCAATTACGATTCTGATACGTCCAATCTGATGCTGAAACTGCAATTGGCGGAAAATGCCGTGGAGTGGCTGAAGAATGTGGATTCGGAGGCGGATGACACCGTTTCCGCGAAATATGCCGAAATCCTTGAGGTGATGGTGAGTTTGGAACCTGAACTTTCGAAAGTCCTGCCGGAATATTACGCCGTGCAGAACATCCAGATTGCCTCGCAGTATTTAGGTGACAAGATTGCGAAAGGGGTGGATAACGAGCAGATGATGGACGCCTTCCACAAGTACGAACAGAGTTTTGATGTGGTCAATGCCCTTTATCCCAAGGCTTTTGTCGGAGTCTATCAGCGGCTGAACGCGGCGGTGGAGGGTTATATGGGCGGCACTCAGCAGTCGGTGCTCTCCGATGCCCTAACCTCTTTCAATGACAGGTTGATCAGCATCAGCAATGACAACGACCCGCAGAAGATCTTGGTGGCCAAGGCAGAGTATGCCAACGGCATCGCAGAGTCCCTCTATCAAGAGGAGAGCTACGACGAGGCCATCGGCTACTACCTGCAGGCTGATGAGTGGTATAAGAAGGCCATCCCGAACGACGAGAAACTGTGGATTCCCTATCTCGCCAATTACTTGCAGATGGGCGACGCGCATTTCTACCAGAACCAGTTCGACAAGGCAGTGATGACCTATCAGAAGATTCTGGATTATGAGTCGCAGATTCCTGCCTCCATGATGCCGCAATACACCACGATGAAAGGTTCCGTGAACTATTACGTCGGGGATGTCTATAAATCGACTGGCGACTACAAACGCGCTGAAAAGGAGTACAAGGCCGCCGAGAAATGGTACAAGAAGGCCATCGCTATGGGCGACTCCACGGCCTACCATTCTATGGGTGAGATGTATTGGGGCAAGGCGGTAATGGCTGCGCAGCAGGAGGATATGAAAAAGTGCAAGCAGATGCTGGAGATTTCGGTAGCCAACTATGAGAAGTGCGCGATGAACCGCCCGCTTACTCGCTACGAGCGGGCCAAATCGACTCTTGGCGCGTTTTACGAGCAAGGGGACGAGAAGGCGAAGTACTATGCCAACTTGGTGAAGCTCGTCGACTTCTATCGCAACTACGTTGACGCAAACGAGGACTATGCCGTCGGACTGGTGCAGGGAGCCGAGGAGTTGATGAATAGCGGAACGGTGACGAATGACGAGGCATTGCAATACGCCCAGGACATCGTGACCGGCGTTGTCGTGCTGAGCGAAGCCGGCCGGGATGTCGAGCTGGCGTATCTGCGCAGTCTCTTCAACCTCGCCCGTATGTATGTCATCAACGATTCCGTGGAGAGTGCCATCGGCCTCTACCGCGACTGCGCCAGCGTAAGCGAGCAGATGTATGCCGACACCGCTATGCAAACCCACAATGGCAACATGGCTGAAATCTACCTCAAGTTGGCACTCTGTTACGAACAGATGGCCGAGGAGATCGACACCGCTCATTCCGAGACGTGGTACTACCGCGCCATTGACGTCCGCGACTCGCTTATTGACCTCATGAAGGAACTCAACGAAGACGGCGACATCAACCTCACCTACAAGACGGCGATACAGTACCGCAATAACGGCGCCCTCTTCTATAAGCTCGACATGGTTCCTTCCGCGCAGGACTACATCGACAAGTCCAACGACCTGCTGATGATGCTCTACAACAGCGAATTCAAGGCCGATGTGGAGGATGATGTCATCCAAAACTATTTCCTCAAAGGCGTTATTTACTACGAGAGCAACAACGACGAGGAGGCGCTCAAAGCCCTCCGAAAAGCGGTTGAGTTCGGCGAACGAGTGGAGGAGGGCAACTTCTCCCCTTACTATCTCGCTTCGGCCGCTCAATTGCTTGAAATTCTTGAAAAAGATAAAGATGCCAATGCCGCCGAAATCGCCAAATTGACAAAGGCGGTGAAAGCGATGTCGAAAAAGTTGAAATAGGACGTGGAACATGAGACGTTGGATTTTAGATTTGAGATGATGGAAAAATATAGACATAGATTTACCGTAACGTGCCAGGACATGAACAAGGACTATCGGTTGAGTCCGGCGGCGGTGTTGCTTTACTTCCAGGAGAGTTATGCCCGATTTATGGGATGCCTGCATTTGGCCGCCTTCGATCTGGCGAAGGAGCACCGGATGTGGATTATCACCGAGATGAGTGCGGAGATGACCGAGGCGGACACGTTTTGGGGCGACGACATCGAGGTGACCATCTGGGTCAGCGAGATCACGCCGTTGCGGGTCTATGCCGATTTCCAAGTCACCAATGCCGACTCCGGCGTGCTCATCGCCAAAGGCACCAGTTGCTGGAACCTGATGAACGGGGAAACCCGCAAGTTGGAGGATACTGCCAGCGTCGCACCCTACATCACGGTATTGCCGGAGATGATGACCGAAAGTCACAAGAAAGTGCGCTTCCCGAAGGATGGCGAGATGCTGAAAGTGGTCTCCCATACGGTGAACCAGCTTGACCTCGACTTCAACGGGCATGTCAACAACCGCAGCTACGTCAACATCGCGATGCTTACGGTGCCCGATAGGTTCATCGTTGCCCATCGTACGCGGCATTTCACGGTGCACTGGCTGCACGAGACCTACCTCGGAGAAACGCTCACCTGCACGCTCTACGGCCTCACCGACGGTGCCTATATGCACAAACTTACCCGCGCCGATGGTACTGTCGCCGCCGAGATACTCTCCGAATGGGAGCCGCTTGCGAGCAACGTGGACGTGTCGGCCGTGGCGAAGAGACGATAACGATGGATACATTCGGTCAATACTACCGTCTCACCGATTGGGGCGACACCCACGGCGAGGCGCTGGACGGCCTGATAGAGGGCTGTCCCGAGGGATTACGCGTCGATATGGACTTTGTGGCTGCCGAACTGAACCGGCGCGCCCCGAGTGGTGACGCACTCTCCACGAAGCGGCGTGAACCCGACTGTGTGGAATTCCTGTCGGGCATCGAAAACGGTGTGACGACGGGCGAACCCATCCGTTTCCGCATCCTGAACGAGGATGTGAAAATCTCCGAGGCGAACCGATACGTCCTGAAACCTTCTCACGCCTCCTACACCTATATGCGCAAGTACGGTATCACCGACAATGAGCTATGCGGTCGGGCGTCGGCGCGGCAGACGGTGTGCCGAGTGGTGGCAGG
>ONQE01000103.1 GCA_900319925.1 uncultured Bacteroidales bacterium
GAGACCAATGCCGTGCGCTGTCCTGACCCCGAGAAGGCAGAAGCCATGATACGCCTCATCCAGGAGGTGAAAGCGGAGGGGAATGCCGAGGCGACGGCTGCGGAGGAAGTGGATGTTTCCTCATCTGATCGTATTCGTGAGATTCTGTATGGTGCCTTTGAAAAGGCGGTGTCATTTGCAAAAAATTACCCAGCCATAAACATATTGCTCTTGCTGATGTTGATGTCTGGACTCCTCTATCTTTTTTTTCGGCACAGCCCGAATATTCCCGACCTGCGATACCCCGAGTTCTTTGTCGCATTGCTATATACCACCAATATGTACACCATCTATACCATCGTGTTTGATTTCTTCTGCCTCTCCACACTTTCGGCGCTCTCCATATTCCTCACCATAATTCCCTTCAAGCAGTTCAGCGGTTTTAGTTGGTGGCGCACCATCTTGAAATTCACCGTCGCTTCTGTGGTCATTTTTACGCTGCTTGTTCTGTTAGTTGTATTAGGGGTGTTTCTCCTTGGCGCGTTTGCGGAGAAGTTCGGTTGAAGGCGATGAAGCGAATAGATAGTTACAAATCATACTCGGAGCTTAACCCATAACCCATAACTCTTAACCCTTAAACCTTAAACCTTAATGGATACATACATATTTCGTGAGCAAATTCACAAGTTGCCGGGCAAGGTGATACACCACGTGCCGACGCCGGAGTCGCAGGTCGTGGAAGGCCACGGCGCGCGGGCTCACGTTGGCGAGATTTGCAAGGAGAATGGCTACAAACATGTCCTGGTCGTCACCGACAAGACCTTGCGTGAGCTCGGCTACGAACAGAAAATCCTGCAGTCGCTGAAAGAGGCCGGGGTGCGGTACACGCTTTTCTACGGCATCAACTCCGAGCCTACAGCCGCACTGATTGAAAAAGGACGCAAAATCGCCTTGAAATACAACACCGAGTGTGTGGTCGCATTGGGCGGCGGCTCGGTGATGGACACTTGCAAGATGATTGTGGCGGGTGCGCGTCTGCCGCATCTCAGCACCCGAGCCCTGCTCGTCAAGTTCCTGATTGTGCCGGGCAAAACCCTGCCGATGATTACCGTGCCCTCCACCGCCGGTACGGGGGCGGAGATCACGGTGGGCGCCGTGGTGACCAACGCTCGCGGCACGAAGGGCTCTACCGTATTGGTTGGACTCGACGTGACGCATGTGATCCTCGACAGCGAACTCACCGTTCACGCACCGCAGCTGGTGACCGCCGCCTGCGGGATGGACGCCCTCAGCCACGTGGTGGAGGGGGCCATCAGCGATGTCGAGGAGGAGGAAGAGAACATGCGGATGTCGTTGGAAGGGGTGAAGCTGATTCTGCATCATCTCCCCATCGTCATGCGCGAACCGGAGAACATCGAATCGCGCTTGGCGATGTGCCGCGCCGCGATGTACGGCGGCAACGCCATCAACACGCAACTCGCGGGCTACGTGCATGCCTTCGCGCACAGCATTGGGGCCAAGTACCACATTCCCCACGGACAGGCCATCACGCTGATGCTGCTGCCAGTGCTGGAGTACCAACGGGCGGCCTGCATGGCGAAGTATGCGAGAATCGCACGCCATTGCCACCTCGCGGAAAAGACCGACGACGACCGTGTGGCCGCCGAGCAGTTCCTGCGAGCCATCCGCGACCTAGTCGCCACCTGCGGCCTCGACACGTTGCCGCTACCGGTGAAGGCATCCGACTATGAGGAACTCACCCGCATGATAGCCAAGGATTCCATCAACTACTCCGCCCCGATGACGTTCAGCAACGAGGACATCGCGCGGGTGCTGGAGCGGGTGACGGAGGAACGATGAAAATCGATGAATAATGGATGACGAAACAGGGAGCATAATTATCCATTAAAAAAACGTATCTTTGCCGCCGTATTATTCCATTATGTCATATACCGAAACCAAAATACAAGAAATCGTCGCGGCCCAGCGCAAATTCTTCCGTACGGGCGCTACATTGCCCGTCAAATGGCGGATACAACAGCTGAAGAAACTGAAAGCGGCGGTTATCGCGCACGCCGCGGAATTCGAGGACGCGCTGACCGCAGACCTCGGACGGAGTAGGGTAGAGGCCTACCTCTGCGACGTGGGACCCATCATCGTGGAAATCAACGAGATGCTGCACGGACTTCGTCGTTGGGCACGGCCGGAATGCCATTTCAGCGGTCTGATGTGCTTCCCGAGCACCGTCACCAAAGTCTATAAGATGCCCTACGGAGTGTCGTTGGTGATTAGTCCGTTCAACTTCCCGATCCTGTTGACCATCGGGGTGGTGGCGGCGGCGATGTGCGGCGGCAACACCGTGGTGATCAAGTCCAGCAGCAAGTCTGCGGCCTGCACCGAAGTCCTTAAACGCTTCTTCGCGGAGGTCTTCCCGCCTGAGTACGTCACCCTCATCGATGGCGGTCATGATGTGGCGGATATGTGCCTCGCGCAGCGGTTCGACAAGATCTTCTACACTGGCTCCCCCGCCGTGGGCAAGCACGTGATGGCTGAGGCTGCCCAAAACCTCACCCCTGTGGCGTTGGAGCTCGGCGGCGAAACCGGCAACTGGTGCGTGGTGCGCAAGGATGCCGATCTCAAGGACGCGGCCCGCAAAATCGCCTTCTTCAAACTATGCAACGCTGGACAGATCTGCATCAACATCAACCAGATAGCCGTGGCTGAGGAGGTTGCGGAACCTTTCTTGGCAGAACTCAAGAAGGCCTTCACAGCACAGGTCGGCGAGCATCCGATTACCAATCCGGAGTACCCTAAACTGATCACAACCGCGGCATACGACAAATGCGCGGCGTTGGCCGACGAGTACCGCGACCGCATCCTCTTCGGCGGCGAGGGCGACCGCGAGACGCAGCATTATGCACCCACCATCATCTATCCAGTGAACAAAGACGAACATATCGTGCGGCACGAACTCTTCTGCCCGCTGTTGCCCGTTGTGCCATTCCCGGATGCAGAGGTTGATTCCTTGATGGAGACCATCGCCGACCGCGAGCATCCGTTGGCTATGTATCTGTTTACCAAAGATATGCAATGGGCGAATCGCGTGATGCAGACGCAACAGTTCGGCGGCGGATGCATTAACGAGGTCTGCATTCACATGATGGTGAAGGGCGTGCCGTTCAACGGCGTGGGCCACTCCGGTATGGGCGCCTACCACGGAGAGTGGGGTTTCCGCGAGTTCACACACCCCCAGACAGTCCTCAAGGGCAGCACCATCTTCAACCTTCCCTTGCGCGAGCACCCCTACACGGGCAAGGCCGGCGAGTGGAAGATGAAACTGCTGAAGTGGTTCGAACGGTGAGGGTGATTCCGTATGCCATTTTCGGATATTAAACAGAAATGAAAGAATAACGAAGCGTATAAAAAATAGAACAATATGAAAAAGACCATTTTATCAGTATTATTGATGCTGGCGACGGTTGCCGTTTTTGCCCAGCAACAAATAATGAGCTTTGAGGTGAAGGGCGATGAAAAATCCTATAACCAAGTCCGGGTCGTGAATGAGACCTCATACACGAACTTCCATTGCAGAGTGGTGCTTCTGAATGAAGACAAAAGCGTGAAGGATGTCTACGGCGACTACGAACTCAAGGAGAAAGGAGATTCGGACGCCAATACGAAAAGCGGAAACGAAAGCAGAATCAAAAAAGGGGAGTGGCTAGGCGTTCAATTTCCGAAAAATTTCACAGAGGAGGTCTCCTTCTTCGTGGAATACAAAGACTACCCGCTGTTTGACGTGATCGTCATCCATTTGACGGACAAAGGCGGTGGATACGAGGATGAGTATTAAGGTACAAGGCATAAGAAAAAAAACTGTTGCCCTCTTGCGGGCACAGTTCAATCACATCGAAGTATGACACGTAACCCTCTTTTGATATTAGCGTTATTGGTGATGTCTGTGGCGGCTTACGCGCAGGCCGACCACTGCGATTCGGTGCTCATCACGCAGGATACCACCATCTTCGTCGGACAGTCCGTGCCGCTGCAGTCGCACAACCTGTTTGAATACACCTGGCTGCCGGAGACGGCGTTCACCAATCCGCACGACAGCAACCAGACAGTCTCGCCGACGGAGACCACCACGTATCACGTCACGGGTCGCTACATCTACGGCAATATTGTGACGAACGGGGATTTCCAGAGTGGAAATACCGGTTTTACCAGCGGCTACAGCTATTATACCACCAACTCCAATACGTGGGGAATCATTGGGCAAGAGGGCACGTACACTATTAACTCGAGTTCGGCCAACGTGCACAACAATTTCGGCACATATATCTGTTACGACCATACCTACGGCAACAGCACCGGCAAGTGTATGTACGTGAATGGAGCGGGCTCGGCAAACACCACAGTTTGGCAGCAGGTTATCAATGTGCAACCCAACACCGATCACATCTTCATCACTTGGGTGGCCAGTCTCGGACAGGGTTCTACCTGTTCATCCAGCGAGTTGGCACGGTTGCAGTTCAGCATCAACGGCCAGACCATCGGCAATATCTTCACGGCACCCACAGCCACGGCCCAGTGGCAGCAGTTCTACCAGATCTGGAACAGCGGCAACTCCACCACGGCGACCATCCGCATCCTCAACCAGAACACCGTGAACTCCGGCAACGATTTCGCCCTCGATGACATCAGTTTCTCGCCGATGTACACCTGCACTGACTCCGTGACCGTGGAGGTGCTCGTTCCGCTCTACGCGTTTCCAGATACGGTGATTTCCTGCATCGGCGGCACCCAGACCATCCATCCGTTGGACAACGACACCATTGATGCGTTCTGCACCGCCGATGGTCCGATTGAGCCCGAAATCATCCAATATCCATCGCACGCGCAAGTCACCGCCACGGGAGCCGCTCACGAGATCTTCAACTTCCAGTTTGGCGACGACTTTGTCGGCGAGGACACACTCCTGTACCGTATCTGTTGCGCTAACAGTTGCGACACCGCCGCCGTGATCCTGATTTCGAAAGGCTACACGTCGGAATTCTCCGACACAGCCTGTGTGCAATATTCGTGGAACGGACACACCTATTCCTCCACGGGCGACTATGACCAACACCTCACCGCAGCTGACGGTTGTGACAGTACGGTGACGTTGCATCTGGAAATCATCAATCCCACGGTCGCCATCATCTCCAACAATCCAGAATTCTGTTCCACGCACGAAACCGTGTTGGAGGTGGAGAGCGAATTTGAGCATTTCCTCTGGAGTACCGGAGACACCACCACGTTTTTGGAGGTGACCGAACCTGGTCTCTATTCGGTGACGGGCAGCAACAAGTTCTGCGATGGACGGGCAAATTTCACCATCGAAAATTGCGAGATTGTGGTCTATATCCCCAATGTTATAACGCCTTCGAGGTCCGATGGCCTTAACGACTATATCTCCATTCCTGAAGCAGTGCGTTCGGAAATTCTGGACTTTGAGTTTATGATTTTCGATCGCTGGGGGGAGATCTTCTTCGCCACGACGGACGTGAATTTCGTCTGGGACGGCACTTACAAGGACAAACTTGTGACCAACGGTGTCTATAATTACCTGATGAAATACACGCCCAGCACGGGGAAACCGGTGATGAAACGGGGAAGCATAACGGTTCTGTAGAATTGCTGTAATTCGCTGTTGGACAAATTTTTATGACTTTGCAATAGTTGTGGGGGCTGTCGCAATGCGGCAGTCCTGATTTGTGTTCAAAAAAAATTAAAACACGTACCACGATTTTTTATACTTTTGCCGCTTATTTTTTTGAACAGTATTATCTGGAAAGTATAATTAATATGAAGAAATATGTACCTTACTTTGCAGCGTTGATGTCGCTTATGCTTGTGAATTTTGCCGCTTTCGCTCAAGACGGCACCCGGGAGCACCCTTACCCCATCGGTGACATAAGCGCCCTAATCTCTTTTGCACAATGCATCAACAACAATCAGCCTTTCACATTCGAAAACGGCAAGTTCGTCTTCGATATAGACGGCAACATTCCGGCAGGCGGCGCGGGCACTTACTTCGAACAGACCGCCGACATCGACATGAACAGTGCCAATTGGAACATTCCTATTGGCATGCAAAACAAAGGATTCGAAGGCACTTACTTAGGCGGTGGACACAAGATCATGAATTTGACGCTTACGGCCGACAATCGGGCACTCTTTTGCCACTCCAAAGGCCATATTTCTGGCCTCATCATCGAAAACCCCGTGTTCGAAGGCACTTTTAACGACGGCGGGGCATTGGCCACCTACGTGATGGGCGGCACCATCGACAACTGTCATGTCACGGGCAACGACTTGGTGTTCAGCGGCAAAGATTGTGGTGCCCTGATAGGTTGGGTAGGTCAGTTGTCCGATTATTACAAAGCTGACAGTATCACGATTTCCAACTGTTCCAACCGTTGCCATATCACCTCCACATACCAACAATCGAACGCAAACGACCAGAACTCCGTGGCCGGCGTGGTGGCGGTCATCAACGCGCGGCACTACGTGGTGACCCGTTGCTTCAACACCGGCGACATCACTTCCACCTACAGGCCCAAGTTCCAAAACGACGAACTCTGCTTCGCCGGTGTGGTCGGCAGAGGCCTTTTGCCCAACTATCCGTCTGAGATCACCTACTGCTACAACAGGGGCGACATCACCGCCCACTGCGGATACCTTGGCGGCGTGGTCGGCTTTTTCAACGACGAAGCCGGTATCAGCAACAGCACACGATGCGCCATCGACTACTGTTTCAACACCGGCAATATCACCGGCGAGTGCGTGTTGTATTCTGACGATCCGGCGGTACATGTCGTTGCCGACTCCAGCCTCAATGTCTTCTCCCTCGGCGGTGTGGTGGCGCCCTGCAAGACCCCGACGCGTTACTGCTTCAACACCGGCAATGTCACATTGACGAAGCACCCGCACCCGAAGTTCAACATCTGGGGCGACCAGGGGGTGGCCGGCGTGGGCAGCAGCGCCAAGCACTGCTTCAACGTGGGCGAAATCAACAACTACGAGGAGAGAAACGGACGCGCGGCGGGCGTGGCTCGCGACACGGCGGCTTTCTGTCTCAATGCTGCATGCGTCTATGACCGCAACCCCAAATACACTTTCTCCCCGCACAACATCGCCAGAATAATCATCGGAGATTGTTTCTCCGACGCCCAGATGTCTGTCGATGGACAGGACGGCAACCTCTACCCCACCTCGAAAATCATCGGCAAGTCCTCTTCTGCCAAGTGGACGCTCGACGACGACTGGATTTACGAGAAGGGCCGTTACCCGCGACTCAAGTGGACCGACACCTGCGATTGGGCCCGCGACATCGCCAAAGTGGCCTGCACCCCCATCATCCTGGCCGACACCGTCACCGACATCCACCATGTGAAAAACGGCATCCAGCTGACCGGCTGCGACAGCGGCGTGGTGTGGAAAGCCCCCGAGGGCAACTGTTTGTTCGTTGACCCGACGCTTGCCAACACAGCGTGCTCCAACAACGCCATCCAACCGGCATTGCAGCCCTTGTGCGGCGATTTCGTCACCGTGGCGGCTACCCTGAACGGCGACACCATCAAGACCGTCACCTTGCTTCGCAGCGTGGCCAAGACCAACGACACCCTCACCGTTGATAACCTCGACGACCTGAAGACACTGCGCGACGGTGTCAACACCGGCAAAGCCTTCCCCTACAAAAGCTACGAAGTGCCTCGCTACGCGGATGGGGTCACCTTCAAGCTGACCACCGACCTCGACATGCAAAGCGAGAGTCCTTGGGCGCCCATCGGCTCGGTCTTCAGCGGCAGCCGCTTCGCGGGTCATTTCCTCGGCGGCGGCCATACCATCGACAATCTCAGTCTCGATGATGCCACTCCTTATATCTACAAGAATGCCAATGTCGGCGGTCTTTTCGGAATGCTGAGCGGTGAGGTGCGCGACCTGACCTTCACCAACCTTCATGCGGATTCCACCACCATAGTGGCGGGAGCCGTCTGCGCCCTGATGAATGGCGCCACCATCGAAAACTGCATTGTCAAGGGGCATATCGAGACCTCCAGATCCAGCAACAACTACGCCATCAGCGGCACCGCCGGCCTGGCAGGCGCGTCGCTGACCACTCGCGATCAAGACTTCAACTTCTTTTGTCGCGACACCATCCGCAACTGCGTCAACTATGCGGACATCATCACCCATGTCGGCCGCGGCGCCAACATCGCCTCCCATAGTGTCG
>ONQE01000028.1 GCA_900319925.1 uncultured Bacteroidales bacterium
CGATGGACTTTGAGGAGGCCAAGAATTGGCATCCTACGGTTATCTTTCCCAAAGACAATCACTTGAGATGAAGAAGCGGCTGGGCGACATACTGAAGTTTGTTGTATTCCTCGGCATTGGAATCTTTTTCATCTATTGGTTTCTGCTAAAGCTTGACGCTGACGAGAAGGCTGCAATATGGGAGTCGTTCTTGTCGGCGCGATGGGGCTGGGTCGGCATTGTAATGCTGACAAGTCTTGTGGCTCACTTTGTGCGTGCCCTGCGTTGGCGATTGCTTTTCAGACCGTTGGAGCACTACCCGAACGTCAACAACACCTTTGGCGCCGTGATGGTGACTTATTTGGCGAATCTGGCATTTCCGCGACTGGGCGAGGTTATGAGGTGCGCAATGCTTCGGACAAGCGAAGGTATCCCTATGGAGAAGTCGTTGGGTACAGTGGTGACCGAGCGCCTTTTCGACACACTGATGTTCGTACTCATTGTGCTTATGGGTTTCCTACTGATGTTCAGCAGTGTAAAGGATTTCATATATAACGCACTGTCAGAGAAGTTCAGCTCGCTGCCAACGTTGGCTGGCATAGCAGCGGCAGGCGTGGTATTGTTGATAGCACTTTTTGTCATCTATAAGCTGTTTCACGACAAACTGATGAACTTCAGCCTTTATCGTAGGGTTGTAGAGCTGTTGAGAGGCTGTGTGGACGGCGTGAAGAGCATACTGCACCTTGGCCCTAAATCGACGGTGTTGTTTGTCCTTTACAGCTTGATAATCTACTTCCTGTACATCGCGGGTGGCTGGGTGATACTTGAAGCCTTTGCCGAAACAGGCCATCTCGGATTCCAGACGGCGTTTGTGATATACCTCTTCGGTTCGGTGGGAATGATGATTTCGCAGGGCGGACTTGGCGCTTACCCCGTCTTGGTATGGCAGGCGTTGGCGATATACGGCATTGGAGAGTCGACTGGCTTGGCCTGTGGATGGCTGTTGTGGGGTTCGCAGCAGGTCGTGGTTATCGTGCTTGGCCTGGCATACCTCATTTATTTCTCGTTGTTGAAGAAAAAGGCGAAGTCTGTATGAACCACCACGAACACATATATTCAAAGATTCTGACACTTGACGAACTGACGGAACGCCTTGGTGTGATGCGGCAAGGGCAACAGAAGCCCGTTGTGGTCTTCACCAATGGATGCTTCGACTTGGTGCACAGAGGACACGTGGACTATTTGAGCAGAGCGCGAGATTTGGGCGACCTGCTGGTTGTGGGCTTGAACAGTGACAGTTCCGTGAGGCGACTGAAGGGCGAAAGCCGCCCTGTATCGAACGAAAGCAGCCGTGCAGCAGTGTTGGCAGCAATGGAGTTTGTTGACTATGTGGTTGTATTTGAGGAAGACACCCCGCTGAGATTGATAGAGAACATCTGCCCGGACATCCTGGTTAAAGGCGGCGATTACGACAGATCAAACGTTGTCGGTGCCGATTTTGTGGAGGCGCACGGCGGACGGCTGGAACTGCTGAGCCTTGTGCCGGGTGAGTCTACGACGCGACTGGTGGAAAGGATAAAGCAATGAGAACAAGAGCTTACATATTATTGGTCGTTTTGATGGTTGCCGCCATTGGCACTGCCGAGGCCCAGCATAAAAAGAGAGGCCATCAACGCGAGTTCGATTTAGAAGTGCGAGGAGGTGTGAATATGTGTCAGATTGACGGTGACGCTTCCGGAAACTATAACAAGATGGGCTTCCACGCGGGTCTGAACACATCTTTCCCGTTGAGCGACGACGGCAGTTGGCGCTTTGTGGTGGAGTTGGGGCTGACGCAAAAAGGGTCGAGGATTAACAGTAGCTCGCTTGACCGCACTATATCGTTGTTATATGTCGAGGTGCCGCTGATGCTGGCCTACGATATGTTTGATGGCAATAAACTAAGGGCCGGAGTGGGTGTTGCACCTGCCATATTGGCCAGTGCCAACGTTAAGACAGACGGTGTATACGATGAACTTCATTCGCAGAACTATAAGCGTATGGATGCGCTGCCGATATGTGTTAGTTTACGTTATAAGATAACCGACCATTTTGGAACAGATGTGCGCTACTACAATTCTATGCTCAATATCGCCAAGGAGAACGGCATAGGCACATATCGCATTTCCCGCAGCAACAAAGGACAGTTCAACAGACTGGTTCAGGCAGGAATAACAATTGATTTTTAATTAAAAACAGAGTATTATGACACATACACGTTGCTTAATCATTGGATCAGGTCCTGCAGGCTACACTGCAGGCATTTATACAGGTCGCGCCGACCTCAATCCGCTACTTTACGAAGGCATTCAGCCTGGCGGTCAGCTGACGATAACCACTGAGATAGAGAATTTCCCCGGCTATCCCGAGGGAATCTCCGGTACGGCGATGATGGCCGACCTCAGGAAGCAGGCAGAGCGATTTGGAACGGAAATCCGCAAGGGCACTATTGAGGATATCGACCTATCGAAGCGCCCGTTTATCGCCAAGGACAACAAAGGCGAAGAGATAGAAGCAGAGACAGTTATCATCGCTACCGGTGCTTCGGCACGTTGGCTGGGATTGGACAGCGAGAAGAAATACTACGGCCAAGGCGTGTCGGCTTGCGCCACTTGCGATGGCTTCTTCTACAAGAATATGGATGTCGCCGTCGTTGGCGGTGGCGATACGGCCTGCGAAGAGGCTACCTATCTGGCAACATTGTGCCGCAAGGTCTACCAGATAGTGCGCCGCGACGAGCTGAGAGCCTCGAAAGCAATGCAGCACAAGGTTTTGAGCAATCCCAAGATTGAGGTGCTATGGAACAGCGTGACACAGGATATTGTCGGCAACGATATGGACGGTGTTGTAGGTGCTGATCTGAAGAATGTCAAGACTGGCGAAATCAAACACATAGACATTGCAGGATTCTTTGTCGCCATTGGCCATCAGCCTAACACAGCCTTCCTGAAAGGTCAGCTGGAACTGGACGAGGCGGGCTACATCAAGGTGCAAAACCCGAGCAGTGCCACAAGCATCCCTGGTGTTTTTGCTGCCGGTGATGTGTGCGACCCCAACTATCGTCAGGCCTGCGTCGCCGCGGCAAAGGGCTGCGTGGCGGGCATCGACGTTGAGAGATTTCTGCATAGTTGATCCATAATGCGAAGGGTTGTTTTCTTTCTGCTGATGTTGGTAGGCTTGTGTTTTACAATGCAGGCCCAGATGCCAATAAGTGCCAGAGCCAAAACTAATAACAATAATAATAGCAACCGAAACAACAACCCTAACTTCGTCCCACAGCAATTAGACGAGCCAGACAGCACGCAGAACAAAGAGCCTGAAGGCATAGTGTTCGACTAGGACGAAGAGCCGGATTCCGTGCTGATTGGCAGCGTGTTCAGTTTCCCGCATCTGCAAAGGGCGGTCAAGCTATACCGTCTCGGGCATCCGAGCCTTGACCCGACAGGTGTCGAGTTATTCAATCCAGTCCACTCAATGGATGGATTGTACTATATTGATCTCGGTGCACTCGGGCAAAGCCACCTGTCGCTTTATCCGTACAATATTGTTACTCAGAGGCTTTTTGATGTCCCTGCCTTTGGTTTGCCGTTGACAATGAATTGGCAAAACGATGTGCATCCCGTATTCCGCAAACAATTGCACACGGACAGGTTCTACCAGACACTCAAGCCTTACACCCTGCTTGGCTATGGCAGTTCGCTCAACAAAGACTATCAAATCAAGATAATACACACTCAGAATATCAAGCCAAGATGGAACGTGGCGTTTATGTATGACCTTGTGAGTCGCGACGGCCTTTATACCAACAGCGAAGTGACGAACCACATACTCGACGCAACGACAAACTATTACTCGAAGGATGCTCGTTACCAGCTGCAGGCCGGCATAAGTTTCAACCGACTTCGCCAGCATGAGAACGGCGGTGTGCAGAACGACACAACCTGCTGGGACTATTCGCGCGAGGCAGGTGTGCCGGTCAATATGTATGCTGCCCAGAACCAGTGGCGCGACCTCGATATACACATCCATCAGAGCTACAATACTGTACGCCAGTTCCAATACCTGCGACCTATAGTCGAAACCGTATATGACAGCGGATTTCTACAACGTGCTGGACACGATGTTCAACCAGCTGCCGGAGTTCGAAGCCATGGACCACGAATGGCTCTACTATTTCGTGACCGGCAACGGCGGCACCATCGCCGACTTTGAAGTGGCCGGCGTGGAAAAGACCGACAACACCCACGCGGTGGCCACCATCAAGGTGCGCCAGAAATGGGAGGACGGTTCGTTCGATGAAAACTCTGACGTAGAGGAACATAAGCTCTATATGGAGAAGGTGAACGGCCAGTGGCTGATATCCGACTTCGACGGGCACAAGGCCGACTGCATCCGCCATATCGCCATCAACAAAAAGGAGCAGGTGGTGCGCAACGCCATCAGCGACTATCTGGTGAATGAGATTGGCGAGCACTACCAAAAAGGCGAACTCTGCATCCCTATGATGATCATGGTACACGAAGAGGACGAACTCTTCATGGGCGATTTCTGGGTGTACTGGTACGACAAATCCGGCGACACGCTGAAGTGCGTTTCCGGCGGCAACCACGCGGGCACGATGACCCTGAAGAAGGAGGACGGCCAGTACAAGGTGGTCTCCTTTGAGCAGACCGTTGACGGCGCTGGCAACGAGGCCAGCGCCCAACGCATCTTCGGCAGCTATTTCGACATCTACCAGAATATCCACTCCAACGACAAGGTCCGCGAAGCCGTCCGTCAGGAGCAGTTGCGCGAGTACGTGAAGAAACACAACCTCAACGTCAAATACTACCAGGACTACGGCTGGCCCGCCGTGGAGCTGTAAACAAGCTTTGAAGTAATAGGCTTTATGGCCATCGAAATCACTTACCGACGAACCCGCCGGCTGTCGATGCGCATCGTGAAGAACGGCGATGTGCACGTTTCGGTGCCCATCGGGGTGCCGAAACGGGAGGTGGAAAAATTCATCGAAGAACATCGCGACTGGATAGCGGATGCACGGAAGAAGACCCTCGATCGGCAGAAACAGCGGGCCGAATTCTACAACAGATTGCCGCTCAGCACTCGGGAGCAGGCCGACGAGGCATTACAGCGACTGAGAGCGTTGGTGGAGCCCTTAGTGGAACGGCATTCCAAGATAATGGGCGTGAGTCCCAGATTCGTCTGGTACAAGCCGATGATTTCCCGCTGGGGCGTGTGCAACGTGAGGGACCGCAGCATCTGTTTCTCCGCTTACGTGCTGCTGCTGCCGGACTGGTGCGTGGAACACATCGTGGTGCACGAACTATGCCACCTGTTAGAGCCCACCCACAATAAACGTTTCCACAAGTTGATGGACAGATATTTCCCGCGCTGGAAAGAGGCGAGAAAGGAAACTCGCAAGATTTGTCGGATGGAGGAGGAAGAGGAAGATGACTAATGGGAAACCTTACCCCATCACCTTCATCTCGCACTTCCCGCAGTCGAACTCCAACCGGAAACGACGCTTGCCGGATACCAAATACAGCGGATCATTGGGCGCCTTCGAACCGTCTATGCGACGATGGCACCAGCCCAACTCGTACCGCAGGCAGTACTTGCAAGTCATCACGGCTTTGCCCGCGTAATCCTCGGTCTTGTCCAACCCGTACTCAATGTTCGTCGCGCCGAAATCCTCATATACGGATTTGTGCGCCTCGTTGGTGATATTCCGCAGATAGTCGGCCTTCTGGAATAGCTTTTCAGGACAGTATTCCCGATGTACGTCTTCAGGACGGAAATGTCGGACACGTTCCTCCATAAGCCGCTCCACCGCCTTGGATTTCAGCTCATTGATAAATCCGGCACGCAGAAAAGCCGTGCACGTCGGAATGTTGATGCTGCGGGCCTCGAACGGGGTGCCGCCTAACTTCGACAATGCGGTTCGCAAAGTTTCCACCATCTTCTCCGGCTGCTGTGCGGGAGCCAACTCTACGTTCTCCCCTACCCTGACCGTACAACCGTCCTCGTCAATCATGGTAAGCCACACACCGTCCTCGAGTTCTTCAAAAAGCATATCCACCGCAATCTTCCGCTCTGCCGTCTTCCCGGACAATATCTTCTCAAAATTCTTGTCAATATTGCGGTATAATTTCACCTTTTGAAAACGGGACAACGGTTTCTGCGGGATGATACGATTCCCCTCCACGCCATTGACCAAAAAACCTTCCAATTCACCGTCTGCATTGATGAAACACAGACCATCCCCGTTAGATATCGCGCTACCGAGATCCTTGCCCCTATCGGGGCTGCTTAAGGAAGCGGTTTTTAAATATTGGGGCTCAACGTAATATTTCCCGTTGACCTGTTTCAGGGTACCTATAGGTTCTCCGATGGCTTTCGGGGTATCGAAGGAGGACATGGACCCTACGGGATCGCGATAACCGTCAATGTAGTAGGAAGTGTATTCCCGGTTGAATGTTTTTTGCACGTCTGGTATGAAGAAGAATGGGGTGACACCGCTGCCAACATGTTGGTATTCAGGATGTCCTTCCAAAATAGCATCCAACTTCTGCCGGTAAAATGCCGTCACATTCTTGACGTAGCTTTCGTTTTTGAGCCGTCCTTCGACTTTGAAGGAGACAATGCCGGCTTTCATCATCTCTTCAAGATAATCGACGCGGCACATATCCTTCAGCGACAACAAATGCTTGTTGTGTATCAGCGTTTTACCGTTGGCATCCTGAAGGTCGAAACGGGTGCGGCAAATTTGGGCGCACTCGCCCCGGTTGCCGCTCCGGCCGGTCATCATCCGGCTGATGTAGCACTGTCCGCTGTAGCACACGCACAAGGCTCCGTGCACGAACGCTTCAAGCTCGATATTTGTCTGATTATGAATTTGTTGAATAGTCTCCAAATCGGTCTCGCGGGCCAGCACGACACGGGTGAAGCCCAACTTTTCGAAGAACTGGACACGTTCCAAAGAATAGTTGTGGCATTGCGTGCTCGCGTGCAGGGCGATGGGCGGAATGTCGAGTTTCAGCAGCCCCAAATCCTGAATCAAAACGGCATCCACACCTATGTTGTACAAGTCCCAAAGCAGTTTTCGGGCACCCTCCAACTCATTGTCGTAAAGCACGGTATTAACCGTAACATGCACTCTTGAGCCGTACAGATGCGCATATTGCACCAACGCTTCGATGTCTTGCAGGGAGTTTCCCGCCGCCTGTCGCGCCCCGAAAGCCGATGCCCCGATATAGACGGCATCCGCGCCGTGATTGATGGCGGTCTTGCCCGTGGGCAGATCTTTGGCGGGAAGGAGAAGTTCTATCTTACTCATCGGCGAAGCGTTTCGCTTTCATTGGGAACTGTTCGGCCAGCTCGCCAGAGAAGTAGAAGTCGTTGCAAATCACGCCGAAGGTATACACCTCATCGTGCACAGTGATATGCGAGCCGCCACATTGAGGATCGGGACCCGGCTTGGAGGCTTGGAATCCCAAATTAAAGAGGGTGAACAGGATGTCGGGGCGGTTCACGATGTCATAGCCGGAACGCCGCCACTGCAGCATGGTCTGGTGCAGGATGCAGCCGGTGTAGATGTAAGAATACAGGTGGTTCCGATAATTCGTCAGTCGGTTGAAACGTTCGCTCTGGTGGTCGGCGGTCTGGAAGTCGAGGATATGCTCGTACGGCTTGCCCATATAGAAGATAGAGGCGGTGTCGGTGAGGTTGCGTTCCACCTGCATGGCGGTGAAATCCTTGATGCCGTTGACGCCGAGCGAGAACTGCGACTGCACGGAGAGCACTTTCATCGGGCCGAGATAGCGCTTGTACATCTCGCGTTTACTGTTGAAGAGGCGCACCTGCTCTCCGATGAGGCAACCCACGATGAGACGCGGTTCCACACCTGTGAGACGCGCAGCCTCGTAAATCACGGCGGTATCCTTGATGACGGCGGCCTTCAGCGCGGGCCATGCGGAATCGTTCATCCAAGGTATCACATTGCCCTCGAAAGGTTGCAGCTTGTTGGACTTCAGGACATTCTCCACATCCGCAGCCATCTTTTTATACGCGAGTGCGTGTTCATCGTCCTGCATATACATGTTGGCGGCGTAAACCATCTCCTGCACGGCCGTGGGGCGGTCGCTGAATCGTGCGGCATTGAAGATGAGGTCGGCATTTTTAGGGTAGAACTGCCGCAGAACGGACAGCGAACGATAGCCGTTGAGCGCCTGATCCTGACGGTCGATGGAGTCGGCCTGCGCGACATACTGCTGGCTACCGGAAAGGTAGCGGTTGTTCCGGTCGGCACCGCCCCTGTTGTTGGTGAAGCCTAACTCGAAGAACGCCCACGCACCGAGAATCGCTGCGCCCACCAACGCAAAGAGATGTAAGACAATTAGATAGATTTTAGTACGCCCTTTCATCCGTTTCCACGACTTCCACAAGGAACGCTTCTTGCGCACCTTCTTTGGAGATTGTTGGGACATGTCATTTTGTGATTGTAGAGACGAGGCGCGCCCCGTCTCTACAGAGAAATTTGTCTCTTCCATTTTTATCTTTCTGGCTTTACCGCAGAGACGCAATGCCTTGCATCTCCACATCAATAACCATTAACCATTCATCATTAACCTTTGTTACACCAGATTCTGGAAGCCCATGAACGCCATGGCGAGGATGCCGGCGGTGATGAGTGCGATCGGCACGCCCTTCATGCCCTTGGGGATTTCCACCAGCTCGAGTTGCTCGCGCAAACCGGCGAAGATGGTGATGGCAAGGGTGAAGCCGATGGCGATGGCGACGGCATACAGCGTGTTGTCAATCACAGAGAAACCGTGGCCGGGGATGATGGTCTGCTGGGTCACGTTGATAGCCACACCGAGGACGGCGCAGTTGGTCGTGATCAACGGCAGGAAGACACCCAAGGCGCGGTACAGCGACGGGCTGACCTTCTTGAGGATGATCTCCACCATCTGCACCAAACTGGCGATGACCAGGATGAAAACGATGGTCTGCAAATATGTGATTTCCAACGGCAGAAGAATGTACTTCTGGAGCAGCGAGGTCACCAATGTGGCCAACGCCATGACGAAGGTGACGGCCGCGCCCATACCGAGGGCGGTGTTCACCTTGCTGGAAACGCCCAAGAACGGGCATATACCGAGGAACTGCACCAAGATGATGTTGTTGACCAGCACAGCTCCGATGATCATTAAGATATATTCCATTGTTTTGCTTATTTGTGATTAGTGAATTGTGATTGGTGATTGGTAGCTTGTGTGATGAAGATTAATCTTTAACGCAATTAAATACGGTCAAACAGCTTCAATAACCATTAACCAATAACCTATAACCATTATTTGTGTTTCTTCTTCTCTTCACTCTTGTTCACGATATACCGAACTGCGGCCATCACAAATCCGAAGACGATGAAGGCACCGGGAGCGAGCACGAAGATCAGCATATTGTATTCCGACGGGATGAACTGGAAGCCGAGGAAGGAACCGGCACCGAGGATCTCACGGATGCCGCCGATGAGCACCAGCGCGATGGTGAAGCCGATACCCATGCCGAGGCCGTCCAAGGCGGAGTCCAGCACACTGTTCTTGTTGGCGGCGATGATGACGATATAGCTCGGGATACGCACCTTGTCGGGGATGACATTCTTCAGCGCTGAGATGATGATGTTGGACATCAACAGCACGAAGGTCGTGGCCGCGCCCATACCCAGGGCATTGCCCACCGAGGTGGTGACGGCCAACGTCGGGCAGCAGCCCAACACCAAAATCAAGGTCGGGTTCTCTTTGAAGAAGCCCTTGGTCAATATATTCAACTTACTGTTACTCATGATAATCCTCCTTTATTTTCATAAAAACATCGTAAGCGCGTTGCACCGCGTCGCAGTAGGCGCGTGACGAAATCGTGGCCGCCGTGATGGCATCCACATCGCCGCCGTCCTTCTTCACCACCAGCTGGAACTCAGCCGGATTCTGGTGATTGAACTGCAGGGCAAAGTCGCTCTTGTCCTTGTTGATTTTGTCACCCAAGCCGGGAGTCTCGCCCGCCTTGATGACCTCGGTGTTGACGATGGAGCCTTCCGCGTCGAAGCCGACCATCAAGTCGAAGCGGCCCGCGAAGGCTTTCTTGGTGTAGGTCTCGATACCCGCGCCGCAGAGCTCGCCGTTCTCGCCGATAGCCAAGTGGACGGGGATTTCCTCGTTGTCGGCATCGACAATCACGGTGTCGCGCACGGTGCCTTTGTAGTCAGGCAGTACGGCCTGCAGGGCTTTCTCTTTCTTCTCACGCTGTCCCTTCTCAATGGGGCCTTTGGTGAGGGCATAGACCCCGGTGAGTGCCAGGGCCGCGATCAGCGCAATGCTCGTCAGCACAATCGCCAACCGCCATATAGATGCTTCTTTCTTTGCTGTCATAATCTGGGATTTTAAGGGTTAACGGTTGGCGAACTGTTTGGGTTTGAAACCTTTGTTGATCAAGGGCACCACGGCGTTCATCAGCAGGATGGAGAACGAGACACCCTCGGGGTAGGCACCGAAAAGGCGGATGATGATGGTGAGCAGACCGCAGCCGCAGCCGAACACGATCATACCCCACGGGGAGGTCGGAGAGGTCACCATGTCGGTAGCCATAAAGCAGGCACCGAGGATGAGACCGCCGGCGAGCAGGTGGATGAACGGGTTGACGTACACCGCCGGGTTCACCAGGTGGAAGATGCCCGCGACCACGAAAACGGTGGCCATGAAAGACACGGGAATGTGCCAGGTGATGATGCGCTTCCACAGCAGGAAGCCCGCGCCGATGAGCAGGGCGATGGCCGAGACCTCACCGAAGCCGCCCATCTGTCCGAGCAGCATATTGGCGTAGGTTGGGAGCTGCGTCAAGTCGCCACCCTCCTTGATGAGGCCGAGGGTCGTCGGACCCGTGACGGCGTCGGCAAAGTGGAAGCCCCAGATCGGGGTCGGCACCGGCCAAGAGGTCATCTGCACCGGGAAGGCGATAAGCAGGGTGACACGCGCCACCAAGGCAGGGTTGAAGGGGTTGTGGCCCAGACCGCCGAAGGGCATCTTCGCAATGCCGATGGCGACGATCGCACCCACCACCATAATCCAAATCGGCAGGTTGGAGGGCACGTTGAAGGCCAGGAGCAGACCCGTAACCACCGCAGAACCGTCGTCGATGGAAGGCTTCTGGTGCAGCATGAAGCGCTGGATGAGATACTCCAAGCCCACACAGCAGCCCACCGAGACGAGCGTCAGGATGATGACGGGCAACCCGAAATAGTAAATCGACACCAGCAACGCCGGCATCAGCGACAGGACCACCGACCACATGATCTTCTTCACAGACTCGTCGCTGTGCACGTGCGGTGACCCGGAAATGTGTAACAGTTTATCCATTGTGGTTTATTTTATTTGTTCCAAAATCAAATATCAAAAACAAACTGCAAAAGTAAATTTTTTTTGGATATGTTGTGTTATTAAAAAACAGCAAGGCCGCCACAACATGACAGCCCTACCATAACCCTTAAACCTTAAACCATAACCCTTAACCCTTAACGCACAAGCGTCACCGAGCCGTTACGGACCATCATCTCTTCGGGGGTGCCGATGCGGGCATAGTTGATCTTCCAGACATACACTCCTTGCGGTGCGGGTTTGCCGTCGAGGGTGCCGTCCCAGCCCTGCTCGGGGTTGTTGGTGTAGAAAATCAGCTCGCCGTCGCGGGAGTAGATGACGAACTCATAGTTCGCCACGCCGTTGACTTTGGGCAGGAAGACCTCGTTGACCCCGTCAGTGTTGGGGGTGAAGGCACTCGGCACGTAGAAGGCGAAGTTGTCCTCCACGGGCACCACCTGGATGGTGTCATCACTGCAGCCGTCGCTGTTGGTCACGGTCAGGCGCACCGTCATCAAGTTGCTCTCCTGCAGATGGTAGGCGTGCGAGGGATCTTGCACGTAGGAGGAGTGGCCGTCGCCGAAGTTCCACACAAAATCCGTGAGGTTCGTACCCGTGGACTGGTTGTAGAAGAAGACCTCCTCGCCGTTTTGGGGCTCCGACGGGCTGAAGAGAAAATCGGCATGCGGATAGCCCGCCACATGCACCACGTTCTCCAACGTCAGCGAGTCACTGCAGCCGGGCTGGCTGGTCACGACAAGCTTCGCGGAGTAGTAGCCCTCATCGGGAAGCGAGGTATGCAGCGTGACGGCAGAATCCACGTGGGTGTAGCTACTGTCATTGTATATGGTCCAGTGGAGAGTGGCATAGTCAGGACTGTACTGCGCCTGCCAAGTCACGGGCAGCGGCTGGCAGCCGTGGTCGGGCGTGTACGTAATGTTGATGTCGGGTCGTGGCACGACGGTCACCTCCACGGTGGCGGTATCGGTCATGCACTCCCACCTGTCGGAGGCCACCACGTGGTAGGTGCCACTTTGGGTGATCGCGCAAGCGGTGGCAAGGCTCTCCGGGTCGGCGATGTTCGTTGCCGGTGACCACTGGAAAGAGAGATTCTCCGTACCGCGCACCTGCTGAACCTCCATGTAGGTCAGCGTATCGCAGGCGACGAAAGCCGTGTCGCGGAGCCGCACACTGTCATTGGCCTGAAGGTGTATGATAATCGTATCTCTTTTGTAGAAGAGATCCATCAGGTCGGGAAAGCCGTTGCAGCCTTGCGTAACAACGTACAGCTCGGCGGTTTTCACCTGGTCGGGATTGGTGAACGTCACCGTGGGAAGCATCGTCACATGCACGAGCTCCACCGTGTCGCCGGGCTGGTAAACGAACTCGTTGTTGTCAACCGTCAGTTCCATTCCCTCCTCGGTGGTCAGGGAGTAGTCCACGCCCAAAACCGCATCGCCGCCGGTCTGGACAATGACGGAGGTATAGGCCGTGATGAACGGATGCTCAATGGAGAACGTGAGATCCAAGTTTCGGCAGTTCTGTATCAAGGTATCGCCACCTTGCTCGCTCTCCCAAGCCTGCTCCACCATCACACGGGGGCTGTAGAAACTGCCCTCCTCAATGAACACGCCGGAATCCAAAGCTTGGTCAGAGACGTTGCAAACGGCCAATTTCATGTGGTAGGTATTGCAACCGAAAATGGCAGCGTTGGCAGACAGCTTGGTGGTAAAGCCATCGTAGCTCACACCAAGGTTGTGGTTACCGTTGCAAATGAAATATTGCGAGTTGGAAGGATTGGTTCCCGGACCGGTACTACCACTATGGTAGCCGTGGTTCACGTTGTTGATGGTCACGGGCACACCGTTGGGATTCGACGCCGTGATGGTGCCCGGCACTATCGCCACGTTTTTATTGCAGGGCAGGTAGGTCACCGGGTCAACACCCCCGGTCAGCAGGAAAGCAAACACATCATTGTACTGGGAGTTGACATACTCGCAGTATTCCTGGGAAGCAAAGATGTAGTTGAACGCGAACGTGTCAGCCATAGCGATGAAGTCGAACTCCAAGGAGGCGCAATTCGTGAGAGAATACCCTCCAGAATAAGGAGCAAGGGCCGTTTCAGTATACGTATTCGACAGAGAACCGGACATATTGTACGTACCAGTCGTCAGGAGAATGCCGGTATCGATCGGAAATGAGGGATTGCTGACGGTAAAGTAAGCAATCTGCGGAAAGGTCACAATGCCTGTTTGGTTGTTGAACTTGCCGTTCGAGATGAGCACCCCCTCACCCTCCACATGGTGCTTGAGAATAGTGTCCACATGCTGTCCCTGCAGTGAGGTCAAGCTCTGGGCCTGCAACACTGTGACAGTAAGAAACATAAATACCGCAAAAAGAAATCTCTTCATAATCATATCTATATTGAATCCCCTAATCGCATTTCTACACTTTTTATACACCCTAACGAAAAAGGTCACTTTTTGTGGCAAGAAAAATTCACTTTGTGAAAAAAAATTTCACTCAAAAATCTTACTCCACTTCAATCTCATCGACAAAAAGCCAGGCGGGATGACCGAAGCCGGTATGTCCTTCCGGCAGCTGGTGACCGGCGACGCATACACGCAGATAACGGGCAGTCACGGGCTCAAAGGCAAGCTCGTAACGCTCTATACCACTGTCACTTCCCCACTCTGCCAGCTCGTAATCGGCGTGCGCCAACTCCCGGAATTCTTTCCCGTCATCAGACACCAACACGGTGAAACTCTTCGGGTTGTAAATCCAATCATTGATGTTGAGGATACTGTTGAACGACACCTTGCGCATCTCAGTGGGCTTTTGCATGTCGATGGTGGCCTCCAGCGGCGTACCCCAGAAGCCGATCCAGCGACCAGTGCGGTAGTTGGTGCTGCCACGCAGGCCGTCGGTGAGCGTGGGCGCACCGGCGTAAGCGTAGTTCTCGTGCGGCGGCGTGGCCAACGTCACGGGCTTCATCGACGACTTCGTGAAGTGGAACTTCGTCTTGTACTCGGACGTCGCGCCGTCGGGACGGACCAATACCGCCTGGAAGTCAGCATCCTCGCGAATCTCCACGGGCTCCGTATAGAGTTCCCCGCGTTTGGGATTGCTGCCATCGAGCGTGTAGCGAATCTCGCCGTCGCCGAACTTGGAGAGCGCGACCTTAACGCAACCCGCCTCATAGTCAGGCGTGACCTCAGCCTGCAGGTCGAAGATGTGGCGGGCGTAGTTGTAGTCATACAGATCGTATAATTTCGCCATCCGGAAACAGCGTTTCACAAAGTCTTGATAGTCACGTTGCTGCGGGTCGCACCACTGCAGTTCAGCGAGGGCGGCCATACGCGGCAGGGCGTCGTACTCCACGTCTTTGAAACTATGCACGTACTCTCCCCAAATGTTGGCCTGCACACCGATGATGTGTTTCTGCTGCTGCTCGTTGAGCTCTTCGGGCAGCGGCTGGAAGGAATAGACACGCGCCACGGGCAGATAGCCGTCGGCGAAAACGGGTTCCTGCTCGGGCGTAAGCGACTGTCCCTGACTGAAATAGAGGTAGTCTCCAGGAGTCATCACCACATCGTGCCCCTTCTTGGCCGCCGTAATACCGCCGGAGGTGCCTCGCCAGCTCATAATCATCGCACTCTTGTTGACATTGCCCTCCAGAATCTCGTCCCAGCCGATGATGCGGCGGCCGCGCGCCCGCACGAATTTCTCCATACGGTTCATCACGTAGCTCTGCAGGTAGTCCTCTGCCGTGAAACGACCATCGTCGTGCAAGCCGAGTTGCTGGATTCTCGCCTGGCATTTGGGACACTCTTTCCAGCGGGTTTTGGGGCATTCGTCGCCTCCGATGTGGATGATGTCGGACGGGAAGACATCCATCACCTCGCTGAGGACATCCTCTAAGAAGCGCATCGCAGACTCGTTGCCGGCGCAGATCACCTCATCGGTGACGCCCCAGCGCCGCCACACCTCGTATGGGCCGCCGGTGCAGCCGAACGACGGGCATGCCGCCAACGCAGCCTGGGTATGCCCGGGCAGGTCGATTTCAGGGATGATGGTGATATGACGCTCAGCGGCGTAGGCCACCAAGTCGCGGAGTTCCTTCTGCGTGTAGAAACCGCCATGACGGATAGAGTCATAGCTGTTGGTATTGCGTCCGAGCACGGTGCCGCTGCGCCAAGCGCCGGTGTAGGTCAGCTCGGGATAACGCTTGATCTCCATGCGCCAACCCTGGTCATCGGTGAGATGGAAGTGGAACTTGTTCATATTGTGCATCGCCATCATATCGAGATAGCGTTTCACAGAATCGAGGGCGATGAAGTGGCGGCTCACATCGAGGTGCATGCCGCGATAGGCGAATTGCGGATGGTCAACGATGCGTCCCGCCGGAAACTTTACGGTATTGGCCTTCACGCCCGCCGGGATGCTCTTGCGCAAGGTCTGGATGGCGTAGAAGACACCGGCCGCATCGGCACCGCGCACGACGATTTTGTCGGAGCTGATGTCTATCTGGTACGACTCCGGGATCTTGCACACAGCCGTGTCCTTCATCAGGAAGATGCCGGCGGCGGTGGACTGGTTCAGCGACTTGACCTGCAACTTGATTTTCAGGAGGTCGTTGAGATATTCGTTGAGGAACTCGGCTTCACGCTGCAGGGAGTCCTTCTCTATCAGGAAAATGATGGTGTTCCCGGTGAGCTGGAACGGGGCGTGTTTGGTCACCGACACCTCTTTCGGCAGCGGGATGACCTGATAGTCAGCCTTCACGATGCGCGGTTTGCAGCCCGCCAGCGCGATGCAGAGACCTACGACGGCCAACATAATCCATACTTTAGCGTACAATTTTCCCATAATCGTCATTTTGATGAATGAAACGGCAAAAATACGATTTTTTCTTTGCCAACAAAAAATCACACAAGCGCATTCCTCGGCCCCCAGCCCAGCACACGCCGCCGCATCCCCTCCACGTCGAGGACACCGAGCGCGAAACTCTTGCGAACAAGCTCCTCGGGCACGTACTCGTCGTACTTCTCGAAGACCGGATTCTCTTTGGGGTAAACCAATTCCAACGGGTCGAAAGGCACGGAGGCCTCCTCGGCCAGAATCCGGTAGAACTCCTCCTCACCGACCTTCATCGTGAACTGCATAAAATAGGGCCTCGACGGACTCAACCCTTTGATCCCGAGCCGTTTGCCACAACGAATCTTCAAGAAACGCTCCAATGCGAGGAATGCGTAGCTGCCCAACCACGGGAACAACGCCCACATCTGACCACCCAGGTTGATGAGCGGGTGATGCGCCATGCCCGACTTTCCGAAAGCGTCACGAGCCTCTGCGAGACGGGCGACAGCGTGGGACTTCAGGTAGGGGTAGACGTTATCCTCGGCCAGCACGCCGTACATCCGCTCCAGAATGCGGGTGTGGATGTCGCCGGCACAGTCGCCGAAGTAGGCCGGGATGCGTCCCTTGACGAGCGTGCACCAAACCTCGCGTCGCTGGTGGTCAACCTCATCGACCGCCCACACGCGCCCCGCAATGGCAACCTTCTCACCCACTGGCGGTGGTTTCACGATGGTGCCGAGCTGCTCGGAGCCCGTGCGCACGGTGTACTCGACATTCTCCTGAAACACGGCGTAGAACTTATAGTTGTTGACGATACGCTCGCCGGTGAGTCCGACAATAAGGCCGCCGTTTTCCGTTCGGACGATGTGGTCGTTTTCGAGCAGATGCCGAAGCAGCACCCGGTAGTCCTCTTGGGTGATGCGGTGAAAGCACGACAGCGGCAGTACGCGAGAGGCCAATTCGGCGGGGGTCATCTCGCCGCAGGAAGCCAACGTGCTCATCGTCTGATGGTAGAGCAGGCTGAAGGGCAGCCGGTCGGTACGCGGCGGCTCCACAAAGCGGTCCTCGACGTAGAGCTGCACCAAGACAATGCCCTGCAGCAGGTACCACGGCAGGGTTTCCGGCAGCATGGTCCTCGCCTCGGCGTGTTCCTCGCGCATCACGAACCACATCTCCGAAGGGTCGCCGCGACGACCGGTGCGGCCCATACGCTGCAGGAATCCCGACACGGTGAAGGGCGCGTCGATGTGGAAAGCCCGCTCCAAACGTCCCACGTCGATGCCCAACTCCAACGTGGCCGTAGCGCAAATCGACATCAGCGAATCGTCGTCCTTCATCTCCTGCTCGGCGCTCTCGCGGTACGAAGCCGACAGGTTACCGTGGTGGATGAGGAAACGGTCGGGCTCGTGCTTGACCTCGCAGTACTGCCGCAACTGCTGGCATACGGATTCGCACTCCTCCCGCGAGTTGGTGAATATCAGGCACTTCTTGCCCCGCGTATGCTCAAAGATGTAGTATAGCGCAGGGTCGAAGGGGGAAACGCTTCCAAGCGTTTCTTCAAGTTTATCGCTTCCAAGCGTTTCGGATGGTTTTGCGACGCTGGGAAGCGTCGCCTCCTCGCCGGCTTGTGCTCCCGTATTGTAAAAGTGTTCCATCGAGAGGCGCCACACCTCTTTGCCGCCGTCGAACTTGGGGATAACGGTGTTGCGTCCGCTGCCCGCCGCGAGGAACTTTCCCGCCGCCTCGGGGTTGCCGATGGTGGCCGAGAGTCCGACGCGCCGCGGCCGGCAGCCCGCCATGCGGCAGAGCCGCTCGATGAGGCAGAAGGTCTGCATCCCTCGGTCGCCGCGCAACAGCGAGTGGACCTCATCGATGACGATGAAGCGCAGGTCGCCGAACAGGGCGGTGATCTCCGCGTGCTTGTTGATGAGCAGCGACTCCAACGATTCGGGAGTGATCTGCAGGATGCCCGACGGCTGGCGGAGCAGCTTGCGCTTGCGCGACTGCGACGCATCGCCGTGCCAGCGCGTGACACGGATGCCCGCCTCCTCGCACAGCTCGTCAAGTCGGCCGAACTGGTCGTTGATGAGAGCCTTCAGCGGCGCGATGTAGAGCACCCCGACCGTCAGCGACGGCTCTTCGTCAAGCAACGTCAGGATGGGGAAGAAGGCGGCCTCCGTCTTGCCAGAGGCGGTGGAAGCGGTGAGCAGCACGTTGTCGTCGGTACCGAAGATGGCCTCCCCGGCGGCGTTCTGCACGCCCCGCAAAGAGGTCCATCCCGAGCGGTAGATGTAGTCCTGGATGAAGGGGGAATAGCGGGCGAAGACGTTCATGGGGCGGGGGGATATGGTTTAAGGGTTAAGGGTTATGGTTTAAGGGTTAAGGGTTAAGGGTAAAGGTTTAAGGGTTAAGGTTTAATGTTTAATGTTTAGGGGTTAAGGGGTATGGTTAAATCGTGAACTCCACGAACCCCTCTTCCGATTCGTCGCTTACGGCTTCGGATTTGGCGAAGCTGAACTCGTCGGATTCGAGCAGGGCGGCGAGAGTCATCGCGGGGTGCTGGTAGAGCAGGTCGAGCAGCTCGATGAAGTCGCGGATAACCTCGCGGGGCGTGATGTTCTGGTCGGCGCCAATGCGACCGTACTCCACCTTGATGAATGTCACGAGGTCGTCGGTGGTGAGCCGGCGCGGATAGCCGTAAAGGTCGGCGTGCATCTGCGACAGCTTTTCGCAAAGCACCAACATCTCCTCGGCGGTGAGAGGCTCCAACCGGATGACGGGTGCGAGCAGGTCGCGGGCACCCGGACGCGAAAACTTGCCCTCCGCGAGCCGCGAACGCAGAGCCTCGTAGCTGTAAATGCCCCGCCGCTTGTCCTCCAAAGCTTGCGGCGTCGCACTCATAATGATGCCCAAGTAGCGCGCCTTGCCCTGCAACGTGTCATTGTACATCGTCAACATCTTCTCGTAGTTGTACTGCCGCGTGATGGTGTTCGGAATCTTGTAGATGTTCACCAACTCGTCGATCATAATCATCAACCCTGCATAACCGGCCAAGCGGAAGAAGGTGGCGAAGAGCTTCAGATAGTCGTACCAGTCGTCATCGGTGATGATGATGTTCACCCCGAGTTCCTCCTTGGCCTCCTTCTTGAGACTGTATTCCCCTCTGAACCAACGCACAATCTTCGCCTTGGTCACATCATCGCCCTCCACGTATGCGTGGTAGTATCCAGAGAGCAGACGGGCGAACTCGAACCCATGGACGAGCTCGCTGACGGAGGCGGTGACGGCATAGATCTTCCGATCCACCGCCTGCGTGAGGTCAGGGTCACCGGGGGTGAGGCCGCTCTCCTGCACAGCCTCCGACTGCACGTTGTTGATCCAACGGTCGAGGACAAGGGTCAGCGCACCGCCCTCAGGCTTGGTCTTGGTAGAGAGATTGCCGATGAGCTCGCGGTAGGTGGCCAAGCCCTGCCCGCGCGTGCCTTGCAGCCGCCGCTCGGGCGAGAGGTCGGCATCCGCGACGATGAACCCACGGTCCATCACGTAGTTGCGGATGGTCTGCAGCAAGAAGCTCTTGCCAGAGCCATAGCGACCCACGATAAACCGGCACGACGCGCCGCCCTCGCTGATGATATCAACATCGTGGAGCAACGCCTCGATCTCGCTCTTCCGCCCCACGGCAATATAGGGCAACCCAATCCGCGGCACCACCCCACCCTTCAACGAGTTGAGTACCGTCTGGGAAATCCTCTTCGGTGCTTTTCTGTTCTCTTCCTTCATATTCCTTATTCTATAGTCCCTTATTAATCCCTAAACATTAATCCTAAACCCATAAACCTTAAACCTTAACCCTTAACCCTTAAACCATAACCCCTACACCATCCCCCTCACTTCCTCCACATAATCCTCCACCAAACATATCCTGTCGCCGTCACATTCGAGGATGCTGTCGCCGATTTCATCGAAGAAAGCCTCGTTGAGGGCATCCGCCACCACGGAGGGAATCAGACGGTACGTCCGAATCAACTCGTCGGCCGAATCACCGTTTAGCAGGGCGAGCAGGAGCTGACGATGCAGCGGTTCCAACGGAACAGTTCCCTCGTTGTCGTCCTCAGGCACGGCAACGACAGCTTCCTCGGGTTCCGGCTCAACGGCAACGGCCTCAGGCTCGGCCACGACGACATCCACGGGTTCCAGCTCGACGGCAGCCTCCGCCCTGTCCTCGTCGGTGAGCAGACTCTCGCGGGTGATGACCGCATCCTGGCGAATCTGGACGAGACTGTCGAGGTTGATGTTGACCTTCGGTTTGGCAGCCTCGATCTTTGCCTGCCGATCCGCCTCGATGAGTGCCTCCACGTACGGGGTTGCCCACGCATTGTCGGGTTTCTCCCGAAAAGGATGACCCGTCTTCAGGTAGAGACGAAGCAAGCGGTCGGTCTCATTTATCCACTGATTGATCTTCTTCTTGTTATAAAAGAGCTCCTCGTATGACTTCACAAACCAACAGCCTTTGCGAAGCTGGTATATCCGGCATTCGTTCAGCTCGTAATCGAAATCCTCAAGCTCACGGGTCTCGTGATAGACCGAGTTGGCGAGAGGATACCACGGGAACTGTTTCCATTCTCCGAAACAGGCGGTGATCAAGTCCTTCCCTTCGTCGCTATAGTGCGCTAATGTATGCCGCCACGACTCGGCGAAGAGACGGCGTCCCTCTTCCGGATTCTTGGTGACGACCGGGGAGGTTTCAAGATTCCCGACGGCAAAATAGCAGAGTGTGTCGAAGACCTCCTCGTCGGAATACGGTCCCGGATTGCGGAGCACCGCGATTCTCCGGTCGCGTTCCAGCCGGGAAGGCAGCGCATACGAAAGCGCCAGCTTCTTCGGCAGTTGGTGGATAACCGCAAACTCCAACATCCAGCGGTGGAGGTTGAACGTCATTGAGCAATCCCCAATATCAGTATCGAGGAACTCCGTCTCGAACTCCTGCATCCTCCAAAGGCTCTCCTCGGGAGAAGAGGTCCCGATACCGTTCAGCAGCTCGTAGAGGTAGATGTAAGCGAGCGAGGTGGCTATCGGACGGTAGATGCCCTTGCGGACCTCCGTGCGCCACGTGAAGTAGCCCCGCAGCTTGGGGATGGTCAGGTCGTGGTAGGTCGGGAAGTAGCGTTCGAACTCCCCGCTCCACGGCGCGTTGTCCTCGTAATCCTCCATAAACTTGCCCTGCCGGTAGAAGTTGAGACACTTCTGCTTGTAAGAGCCGTCACCGTACTCGTACATGCCGATCATCTGCAGAATGCGTTCCGGGACATCCGATTTGTCGGCCATCTTACGGGCTTCCGTCAAGGGGATATCGGAAGAGACAGACTCTGAGGCGTCCTGACGGTTATCGAGCACAATGGTGTAGCCCTCCCCTGCCCCGTTCACGTCAGAGCGGGATAGGTTGTCCGCATTCCATGTCTTGTCCAAAGGTTCCATCCGTTCCAGTAGTGGCGGCAAAAATACGAATTTTTGATATTCCCCATCGAAAAAGGAATCGGAGTACGGTCACACCTCACCCGCTTCTGACCCCCTCAGCTCCTGCGGAACTTGTGGAAGTCGCTGGCATCCCACGACTGGTACAGCAGGATATGATGGATCTCGTTGATGATCATGATAAAGAGACGGAGGTCGTTCTCGGCAAACCAGCGGATGGCCGCCGTCTCCTTGCGACAGGCGGCGGCAAACGTGGCCAAGAAGGTGCAATGGTACTTGTCCAACCAGGCAATGGCCGCATCCTCGTTGTCGATGGCGTTGCTCAACACCGCGAACTCCGGATACCCGTTGTCCAACAACCACTGCAACGCGGCCTCGTTGGAATGTATCGCCGACGACAACGCCTCCAACTCGCGATACCCGTTGTCCATCAGGTAATCGCTGAACCGCCGATCACCCTCCAAACTCTTCAGGAAGGCCATCAGCACCTTGGGGTCATAATCCAAAAGACTATGCATGATTGGTTAGAAGTTAGTCGTTAGCAGTTAGTCGTTAGAGGAGGCCAACTACTAACTGCTAACTGCTCACTGTTTCAGGCTTACGGTTTTGTTGAACACCAACTTCTCCTCCGCGGAGTCGGGGTCGCAGTAGAAGTAGCCGATACGCTCGAACTGGAAGTGCTTGATGGCGGAGGCCTTCTCGTAAGTGAGACCCTCTTCCACCCAAGCCTGCTTGACCTCCAAGGAGTTGGGGTTCAGATTGTCGAGGAAGGTCTTGCCCTCTTCGCAGTCGTCGGGGGCGGGCACGCTGAAGAGACGGTCGAAGAGGCGCACCTCGGCGGCCTTGGCGTGCTTGACGGGCACCCAGTGGATCGTGGCCTTCACCTTGCGGTTGCTGTCGGGCATGCCGCTCTTGGTCATCGGGTCGTAAGTGCAGTGAATCTCGGTGATCTCGCCGTTCTCGTCCTTGACGATGTGCGTGCACTTGATGATGTAGGCGTATTTCAAACGCACCTCGCGGTCGATGGAGAGGCGGTAGAACTTCTTGTCGGCGTTCTCGCGGAAGTCGGCGCGCTCGATCCACAGCTCTTTGGCAAACGGGATCTGGCGGGTGCCGGCGGTCTCGTCCTCGGGATTGTTGACGGCATCCATCATCTCCACCTGGTCCTCAGGATAGTTGTCGATGACGAGCTTCACCGGGTCGAGGACGGCCATCGTGCGGATGGCGGTCTTGTTGAGGTCCTCGCGGGCGCAGAACTCCAGCAGCGACACGTCGATGATGTTGTCGCGCTTGGCCACACCGACGGTCTCGGCGAAGTTGCGGATGGCCGCGGGCGTGTAGCCTCTACGACGCAGACCGCAGATGGTCGGCATACGCGGGTCGTCCCAGCCGTTCACGTAATGTTCCTTGACGAGTTGCAGCAGTTTGCGCTTGCTCATAATCGTGTAGTTGAGATTCAGGCGCGCGAACTCGATCTGCTGCGGATGATGGATTTTCAACGCCTCGCAGAACCAGTCGTAGAGCGGACGGTGTACCTCGAACTCCAAGGTGCAGATGGAGTGCGTGATGCCCTCGATGGAGTCGCTCTGGCCGTGCGCAAAGTCATACATCGGGTAGATGCACCACTTGTCGCCCGTGCGGTGGTGGCTGGCGTGCAGGATGCGGTACATGATGGGGTCGCGGAAGTGCATGTTGGGCGACGCCATGTCGATCTTGGCGCGCAACACGCGGCTGCCGTCGGGGAACTCGCCCGCCTTCATCCGGCGGAAGAGGTCGAGGTTCTCCTCCACCGTGCGGTTGCGGTAGGGACTCTCGATACCCGGTGCCGTGGGCACTCCCCTGCCCTTGCTGATCTCCTCCTGCGTCTGGTCATCGACATACGCGAGACCGTCCTGGATGAGCTGCTCGGCCCACGCATAAAGCTGGTCGAAGTAGTCGGAGGCGTAATGCTCCTCGGCCCACTGGAAGCCCAACCACTGGATGTCCTCCCGGATGGAATCCACATACTCGGTGTCCTCCTTCACGGGGTTGGTGTCGTCGAAGCGCAGGTTGGTCTTGCCGCCGTATTTCTGAGCCACACCGAAGTTCAGACAGATGGACTTGGCGTGTCCAATGTGCAGGTAGCCGTTCGGCTCCGGGGGAAAACGGGTATAGACTTTCGCATCGTTCTTCCGGTTCTGGATGTCTTCTTCGATGATTTGCTCAATGAAATTCATAATTCTTCGATTTAGGGGTTAAAAAAAACAAGCGGCAAAGATACAATTTTTTTAGGAGCGAGCCGCATCTTGAGGCGCTTTATTTCACTTAGGAGCGAGCCGCATCCTTGCGGCTCTTTATTTCGCCAGCAGGGATGCTGGCGCTCCTACGCCGACGCTCCTATTCCACCGGCTGCTCCAGCCCCACCACGCGGCTCACCGTCTTGCCGTCGATGACGAAATCGACGCGGTAGAACTGGTAGGGCTTGTTCTTCGGGAGTTTCGGGAGCGTGATGACGTGGGTAAGGACACCGTCCTCTAAGACTACTTGCGTCACCTTCACATTCGCCGTTTTGCCCCCGGTGAATGTTCCGTCATGATAGGTCAGCGGCGTGGCCATAACCTTCAAGGTGTTGTATGATTGCTTCTCTGCACTTTTGATGATGACCGCGAACTGATTGCTGGTCTTGATGTTCATCTCATGCGAATAGGAGGCTAACAGCACATCGTTCTCGTTGCCGTACATCAAAATATTGTACGCTCTCAGAAAGTCGGTGATGCCGTAGCCATAGCCGTCGTTGCTGTCCGGCTCCGTGATGGTCTCCCCGTTCAGGCTGATGTTGTGACTGCCGGCCTGGCGAACGGCCTCCATGATTTCGTAGTTGCTCTTCTCGGGGAAGGCCTGCCACAGACAGGCGACCATGCCGGAGAGCATCGGCGAGGAGAAGGAGGTGCCGTCGGCGATGGTGATGATGCCCGCGGGGGTACTGAGGTGGGTGCTGCGGCCCACGGCGCACGCGTCGGGCTTGATGCGGCCGTCGGCGGTGGGCCCGAACGAGCTGAAGTAGGCCCGCTTGCCATGCACATTGACGGCACCCACGCTGAGGATGTCTTTCGCATCCGCCGGCGCCCCGATGTAGTTCCACTTTTTGCCGCCTTCGTTGCCCGCACTGTTGCAAATCAGCAGCCCCTTGCTCGCGGCAATGGTGGCGGCCCGCGACGCGCGACTCACCTCGCCCGTCATGTCGGCGTAGGTGCGCTGGTTCACCGAATCGTCGAAGGTGGTGTAGCCCAACGAGGAGTTCAGCACCTGACAGCCCAGACTGTCGGCGTACTCCAGACCGGCCACCCAGTTGTCCTCCTCCACACGGTCCTCGCTGCCCGACTCTTCCGTCTGGGCGACATAGACCTGCACCATCGGGGCGGTGCCGACCAGCTTCCCAGGGAGATACGAGGCGATGCAGGAGAGCACCATCGTGCCGTGGGTGTGCCTGCGCATCGGATCTTTCTCGGGTTGCACGAAGTTGCGGGCACCGAGCAGCCGATGGTCGTCGCGCAAGATCCTGAAGCATGAGATGGTGTCGATGTTCTCGAAGCCGCCGTCGAGGACCATCATCTGCATCCCTTCGCCACGGAAGCCCATGCGGTGCAACCACTGCACGTTGTTCACGCGCACCTGCTTGGCCGCCTCGCCGTAGTCGAAGTCATTTTTCTTTTGGATATCAGACTGATAGGAATGTATCGGCCGACCGCCACTGCCCGGGAAGACGTAAGCGGGTTCCCACGGCGGCAGCAGGGTGTCCTTCGGGACATCGGTGCGCTCCACGGAATCCACGAAGGGGAACCGCTCGATGGCCTCTTGCATATCCTCGCGCAGGGCATAGACGGTCATGCCGTTGTGCCACTTGGAGGTGGTGAAGCAGCGGGCTGCCGTGTCGAGGGCGAGCACCTGCCGCACGTATTCGGGGTTCACGGGCAGGTCGCGCTCGTCGATGGCAATGCCGTGCGCCTTGCGCAGCTCGATGGCGCGGGGCGACAGGAACGCCTCGGGTTTGTCAATGCTGTAGGGCGTGCCCTTCTTGTCGGTGAAGGCCACCCAGTACTTCGCGGGGCTCTGCCCGAAGGCGGCGGCCACCAGGACGGTGGTTATGACTATTAGGAGGATCTTTTTCATATTGCTTTTTGTTTTTGATGAGCCCCACACTGCGGCTTCGCCTTGTGTGGGGTTATTAGCGCTTCGCGCGTTTTGCCCCTCCGGGGCTGTTTAAGGAATAAGTTTCAATATATACGTGCATTTTCGGTATTAACTGCTAACTGCTAACTTCTAACTACTAACTGCTAACTACTAACTACTAACTGCTAACTACTAACTGCTAACTGCTACCTCTTCGTACTCCCGCTTGAACCACGTCAGCTGCCGCTTCGCATACCGGCGCGTGTGCGTCTTGATGTCGGTGACGGCCTGCTCCAGCGTGCACTTGCCGTCGAAGTGGTCGAAGAGCTCGCGGTAGCCTACCGTGTTGAGGGCGTTGAGATGGCGGTAGGGGTAGAGTCCGCGCGCCTCCTCCAGCAGCCCGTCGGCCATCATCTTGTCCACCCGACGGTTGATGCGGTCGAAGAGCTCCTCCCGCGGACGGTTCAGGTACCTCTTCACGATTCGGAAATTCCGCTCCGCGCGACGGTTGTGCAACTGCGAGGAGTAGGGTTTGCCGGTCTGCAGCGACACCTCCAAGGCCCGCATCATCCGCTTGCCGTCGTGGGGGTTGACGGTGGCGGCATAGTCGGGGTCGAGGAGCCGAAGCTGCGCGTGCAAGGCCTCCACGCCGTTGTGCTCAAAGAGGTTGGTGACGTACTGCCGCGTCGCCGGGTCGGGGTCGGGCAGCGCGTCCACCCCGTGGCACACCGCGTCGAGGTATTGCGGGCTGCCGCCGGTCATAATCACCACGGGATGTTTCCGGAAGAGCTCGTCGAGGAGTTTGAGCACATCCTGCTCGTACATATAGACGTTGTAGTAGTCGTGGATGGAGAGCATCCCCACAAAAAAATGTTGCGCAGCGGCCAGCTCCTCCTCGGTGGGGAAAGCCGTGCCGATGCGCATCTCGCGATAAAACTGGCGCGAGTCGGCCGAAAGAATCGGGGCGCGCCAGCGTTGTGCCAGCTCGATGGTGCAGGCGGTCTTGCCCACCGCCGTCGGGCCGGTCAGAATGTAGAGCGTCGGGCCGTCAAAAGTCGGAGAACTCATTGAGGTCGTTGTAGTCCTCCTCGTTGTAGCCGTCGTCGAAGCCGTCGTCGTACTCGTCGTCCTCGAGGTCGTCGAGCAGCAGCTGCGCCTCATCGACGTCGGGCTGCGGGACGTTCTTGGCGGTGAGCTTCACCGGCAGCGTGCCCTTCTGGTAGGTGCAGCGCGGGAAATCCTCCGGCGTGTCGGTCTGCGCGGCCTTCTGGAACTCGATGTAGAAGGTCTTCGGGTCGATGAAGTCGTACTCGTAGAGGATGTGCTGGTGCGGGTCGGTGATGAAGTCCTTGAGGATGGCGTCCTTCATCACGAACCTCGGCAGCCGGGTCTTCGTGCTGAACGAATCCTCGTCGTCGTACTCCGGCGCCTCCGCCATCTCATCCTCCTCGGACGTGTCCATCAGCGTGATCTCCTTCTGCTTGTTCCATTTCTGGTCGCAGATGGAGAAGGCCGCAAACTCATTGCCCTGCAATCCCAGGCACTGGTACAGGAACAGGTGGAAGTCTTCGAAGTTCGTGTTCGCGAGCACATCCACGTCGCGCACGAAATCGTCCACCTCGTCGTAAAACACCTTGAATTTGTAGTAATACATAATGGTTAATGGTTTAATGGTTATTATTCCGCCTCTTCGGGTTCCTCCATATTGTGATAGACGTTGGTGACGTCTTCGTCCTCGTTGATTTTGTCGAGCAGGAGGTTGACCTCGGCGCGTTGTTCTTCGGTGAGGGCTTTGAGTTCCTTCGGGATGCGGTCGAACTTGAAGCTCTTGATCTCGTACTTATTGTCGTCCAGATATTTCTGGATGGCTCCGAAGGCCTTATATTCGGCCATGACGAGGATCTCCTCGTCGTCGGCGTCGATTTCGGCGTCGAAGTCCATCATCGCGAGTTCGAACTCCTCAATGTCGATTTCGGGGGTGCGGGCGACGGTGAAGATGCACTTGTGGTCGAAGAGGAAGTCGAGCATGCCGGAGGTGCCGAGGGAGCCGCCGAACTTGTTGAAGTAGCTGCGCACGTTGGCGACGGTGCGTTGGTTGTTGTCGGTAGCCGCCTCGATGAGGATGGCGATGCCGTGAGGTCCGCGGCCTTCATAGACCATCTCCTTGTAGTCGGACATATCCTTCTCGAAGGCGCGTTTGATGGCGCGGTCGATGTTGTCCTTCGGCATGTTCTCGTTCTTGGCCGTTTGGATAATCAGACGGAGTTTGGTGTTCTGCTCGGGGTCGGGGCCGCCGGCCTTGGCCGCCATGGTGATTTCCTTGCCGAGACGGGTGAAGGTCTTGGCCAAATATGCGTTTCTCTTGAAGATTCTTGCCTTGCGATACTCAAAAGCTCTTCCCATTTTGTCTTAATTTAAATATGAATACTTTAGTTAGATTTGTCGGAATCAAAAGACGCCGCAAAGATACATTTTTTTTGTGACTTGTGATTTGTGATTTGTGACTTGTGATTTGTGACTTGTGATTTGTGACGCCCCGCGCCCCAACTATCAGAAAATGAGTTACAAACAACGGGTTGAAGAAAAAATTACGAAAAAAGGGCGGCCGTATTCCAAAAAATACTATCTTTGCGACCTCATTTTTGAGACATAAAAGTAATCGTATCATTCTAAAAATCATTTATAATTATGCAGAAAAAAGGTAACAAATACGGTACGCACCGCGTGATTGAACCCAAGGGTGTTCTCCCGCAACCCGCCAACAAGCTCGACAACAACATGGACGAGATTTGGGACAACGAGATCCTCATCGATGTCCAGACCTTGAACATTGACTCCGCCTCTTTCACCGACATCCACAACTATGCCAAGGAGCAGGCCGGCCCCGGCGCCTCCGAAGAGAAAATCATGGAAGAGGTGAAGAAAGAGATGCTGCTGAACGTCGAACTGCAAGGCAAGCACCGTAACCGCCGCACCGGTTCCGGCGGCATGTTGCTCGGCAAAGTCGAGAAGATCGGCGACGCGCTGAAGGGCAAAATCGACCTCAAGGAGGGCGACCGCATCGCCACCCTCGTGAGCCTCAGCCTCACCCCGCTGCGCATCGACGAAATCCTCGAGATCCGTCCCGATGTCGACCAAGTGGACATCAAGGGCAAGGCCATCCTCTTCGAGAGCGGCATCTACGCCAAGATCCCGACCGACATGCCCGAGAAGCTCGCCCTTTCTGCATTAGACGTGGCCGGCGCCCCCGCACAGACCGCCAAGCTGTGCCAGTACGGCCAGACCGTCGTCATCCTCGGCGCGGGCGGCAAGAGCGGTATGCTCTGCTGCTACGAGGCCAAGAAACGCGTCGGCGTCACCGGCAAGGTCATCGGCATCGCCAACAGCCCCAAGAGCACCCAGCGCATCAAAGACCTCGGCTTCTGCGACATCGTCGAGTCCGCCGCTGGCATGACCCCCGTGCAAGTCTATGAGCTCATCGAAAAGCTCACCGACGGCAAGATGGCCGACGTCACCATCAACTGCGTCAACGTCCCCGACCAGGAGATGACCGCCGTGCTCTGCACCAAGGACGACGGCATCGTTTATTTCTTCTCCATGGCCACCAGCTTCACCAAAGCCTCCCTCG
>ONQE01000104.1 GCA_900319925.1 uncultured Bacteroidales bacterium
CCCGAGAAGCCGGTGGCCATCAGCTTCGCCTTTCCCGGACCGGCGGACTACCCCAACGGCGTGATCCCCGACCGGCTGAGCAACTTCCCCTGTTTTGAGGGCGGCGTGGCCTTGGGCGCGTTCCTCGAAGAGCAGTTCCACCTGCCCGTCTTCATCAACAACGACGCCGACCTGTTCACCTACGGCGAGGCGTTGGCCGGCGCGCTGCCCATGCTCAACGAGCGCATCCGCAATGCCGGCGGCGTGAAGGAGTACCGCAACCTCATCGGCTTCATCCTCGGCACCGGCTTCGGCATCGGCGTCACGAGCCACGACCAGATGTACATGGGCGACAACTGCTGTTCGGAGATCTACTGCTCGCCCAGCAAGTGGGGACAGGAGCTCATCGCCGAGGATGGCGTCGCGCTCCGCGCCGTGCTGCGCCACTACCGCGAGCTGGCCCACGACCCCAAGGCCGCCGAATACACCGACTCCTACGACATCTACCGCATCGCCGACGGCTCCCTCGACGGCGACAAGGAGGCCGCCCTGAAAGCCTTCGACCGCTTCGGCGAGGCCGCAGGCTACGCCATCGCGCAGGCCGCCTGCATCCTCGACGGCATCATCGTGCTCGGCGGCGGCGTCAGCAAGGCCGCCAAGTTCTACATGCCCGCACTGCTCCGCGAAGTCCGCGCCGACATGCACACCCTCGACGGGCGCACCATGCCCCGCGTCCCCTCCTACGTCTATAACCTCGAAGACCCCCAGGAGTTCGAGCAGTTCGTCCACGGCCAAACCAAAGAGATCGAGGTCCACGGCACCGGCCGCCGCATCCGTATCGACACCCAACGACGCCTCGGCATCACCCTCTCCCAACTCGGCACCTCCCGCGCCACCAACATCGGCGCCTACTGCTTCGCCCTCCACGCCCTGGACAATTAACAATGTACAATTGACAATGTACAATTAACTGACCCTTCACCTTCGCTACTCACCACTCACTACTCACCACTCACTATTCACTATTCACTATTCACAGCAAACAATAAAATCACCCAATATGGCAAAAGATAATACCCAAATGAACATCGATTCCTGGTTGACCGGGAAGTTCGACCAGAACACAAAAAAAGAGATTCTGCGGATGCAGGAAGAGGACCCCGCAGGACTGTCGGATGCCTTCTACAGAACCTTGGAGTTCGGCACAGGCGGCATGCGCGGCATCCTCGGCGTCGGCACCAACCGCATGAACAAGTACACCGTCGGATTCGCGACACAAGGATTGGCCAACTACCTGATCCGCTGTTTCAAGGAGAACATCAAGGTGGCCATCTCCTTCGACTCCCGCAACGGTAGCACGGAATTCGCTAACATCGCCGCCAACATCCTGGCCGCCAACGAAATCCAAGTCTATCTGTTCGACTCCCTGCGCCCCACCCCCGAACTCTCGTTCGCGGTGCGCCACCTGCAGTGCAACGCCGGCATCATGATCACCGCCTCCCACAACCCCAAAGAGTACAACGGCTACAAAGTCTATTGGAACGACGGCGGACAGCTGGTACCCCCGCACGACAAGAACGTCATCAACGAGGTCAACAAAATCAAGGAGGTTGACCAGGTGAAGTGGGACGGCCGCCCGGACCTCATCCGCTCCATCGGCAAAGACATCGACAACGTGTACCTCACGCTCGTCAAGAGACTGTCACTGCATCCCGAGGTCGTGGCCGAGAACCCGGACCTCTGCATCGTCTATACCCCGCTGCACGGCACCGGCATCTCCGTGGTGCCGCAAGCCTTGGCCGACTACGGGTTCAAGAACGTGCACATCGTCGAGGAGCAGGCCGTGACCGACGGCAACTTCCCGACGGTGAAGTCACCGAACCCCGAGGAGTCCGCCGCTCTGGAACTGGCCGTCAAGCTGGCCAAGAAGGTGAAAGCCGACATCGTGCTCGCCACCGACCCCGACGCCGACCGCGTGGGCATCGCCGTGCGCGGCAAGGGCGGCAAATACCAACTCTTCAACGGCAACCAGACCGCCACGCTGCTCTTCCACTACGTGCTCTCACAGACGAAAATCGACCCGACGGACAACAACAACTTCGTGGTCAAGACCATCGTCACCACCGACCTGATTGAGGAAATCGCTTCCGACTACAACGTCGAGTGCCACAACGTGCTGACCGGCTTCAAATACATCGCCGAGAAGATCCGCGAGTTCGAGGGCAAGAAGACCTTCCTCGTGGGCGGCGAAGAGAGCTACGGCTACCTCGTGGGCGACTTCGTGCGCGACAAGGACGCCGTGTCGGCCTGCTGTCTCATCGCCGAGATGGCCGCCTACTACAAGACCGTCCACAAACGCACACTCATCCAGCAGTTGGAGATGCTCTACCGCCAGTACAGCTACTACAAAGAGGCCATGGTCTCCCTGACGGAGCCCGGCGAGGCCGGCATGCAGGCCATCCAACAGCGCATGAGCGACCTGCGCGAAAACATGCCCCGTACCCTCGGCGGCCAGACCGTGCTGAAAGTCCACGACTACAAGGCGCAGCACACCTGCAATATGGTTTCCACCACCAACGACCGCATCGAGCTGCCCGTCTCCAACGTGCTGCAGTTCATCACCGCTGACGGCAGCAAGGTCACCGTGCGCCCCTCCGGCACTGAACCCAAAATCAAGTTCTACTTCAGCGTCTGCATGACGATGGAGCCCGACCAGCCCCTCGAAGAGGCCGACACCATCCTCGCCGACCGCATCGACGCCCTGAAAAAAGACTTGGGACTTTAGACGTGTGACGTGTGACTTATGACTTATGACTTGTGACTTATGACTTATGACTTGTGACTTATGACTTATGACTTGTGACTTGTGACTACTAATTACTAACTACTAACTACCCTTAACCCTTAACCCTTAAACCTTAACCCTTAACCCTATCCAGTGAACCTCACCGAAGAAGACATCCGGCGAATCGTACGCGAAGAGATCGAGGCGTACTTCCAGCGGCAGGAACAGGGCGGGAACGTCCTGGAGGAGCCGCGGGGAAAGTACGACACCGTTCGCGACGCGAAGGAGGAGCTCTACCAGCGCGCCATGGATGCCATGGACGCCACGCTCGGGGAGCAGGAGAACCCCAAAGTCGGGATTTTCTGGTACTCACCGCAGCTTCAGGATGTCTTCGGCGTGGTGGCCATCGACGCGGCCACGGCCCCCAAGAGCGGCAACAGTGGACTGCGCACCTGCAAGGAACTCCACAAGTACCTCTGGAAGAAGCAGTACAACTACGACAAAGCCCACAACGTCAACAGCCCGTTCCACGGCGACTACAAATACACCCCCCGCGGGCGTGTCTTCTACGACGACGAGCTGGACGAGTATCACGTGATGATTGGGGCCTGGCTCAACGACTACCCCGAAGCCCGCGACAAGATCCGCGCCGCCTTCAACCTCACCGACCCCAACCTCCACGTCACCTTCGAACGCGGCATCCATTGGGAAATCGGCATGGGATACGGCGAATAGTTAGCAGTTAGCAGTTAGTAGTTAGCAGTTGGCGCTATCCCTGGCGAGAACCCTTAACCCTTAACCCTTAAACCTTAACCCTTAAACCCTAAACCTTAAACCAATAATGATCAACCCCAAATTATTAAACCCCCAAAGCATCGTGATATGCGGTGCGTCCAGTGACATCCACAAACCCGGCGGCAAATCGCTGAAGAACCTCTTGGAGAGCCCCTTCAAGGGTCAGATTTACGCCGTCAACCCGAAAGAGACCGAAGTGCAGGGCGTGAAATGCTATGCCAAGGTCGATGACCTCCCGCAGGTCGATTGCGCCATCCTCTGCATCGCGGCGAAGTTCTGCGCCCAGACAGTCGATGTGCTCGCCAAGGAGAAAGGCTGCCGCGGCTTCATCATCGTCAGCGCCGGCTTCTCGGAGGAGAACGCGGAGGGTGCCGCCATCGAGAAACACATCGTCGATACCATCAACAGTGTCGGCGGTTCGCTCATCGGCCCCAACTGCACGGGCTTCCTCAACACCAACTACAGCGGCTGCTTCGACACGCCGATCCCGAAACTCGACCCCAAAGGCGTCGATTTCATCACAGGCTCCGGTGCCACGGCCGTCTTCATCAAGGAATACGGCATGAGCAACGGTCTGAAGTTCAACAGCGTGTGGGCTGTGGGCAACAGCGCCCAGCTCGGCATCGAGGATGTCCTCGAACATTTGGACGAGACCTTCGACCCGGAGAAATCCTCACACGTCATCATGCTCTATATGGAGAAAATCGGCGACCCGCAGCGTCTGCTGAAGCACAGCCGCAGCCTCATCAACAAGGGCTGCCACATCGCCGCCATCAAGAGCGGTGGTAGCGCTGCCGGCTCCCGCGCCGCCTCTTCGCACACGGGCGCTCTCGCCACCAACGACGCCGCCGTCGATGCCCTCTTCCAGAAGGCCGGCATCGTGCGTTGCCACAACCGTCAGGAGCTCACCACCGTGTGCGGTGTCTTCATGCATCCCGAGATCAAGGGCAAACGCTGCGCCGTCATCACCCACGCCGGCGGTCCGGCCGTGATGCTCACCGACGTGCTCAGCAACGGCGGCATGGAAGTCCCCTCGCTGAAGGAGCACCCCGCGAGCCCCGCATTGCTCGCCAAGCTCTTCGGCGGCTCCTCCGTGGGCAACCCCATCGACTTCCTCGCCACCGGCACCGCCGAACAACTCGGCTACATCATCGACACCGTCGAGAACGAATACGACGAGATCGACTTCTCCGTGGTCATCTTCGGCTCCCCCGGACTGTTCAGCAACAAGGAGGTCTATGACCTGCTCGACGAGAAGATGAAAACCTGCAAGAAGCCCATCTTCCCCGTGCTGCCTTCCATCATCAACGTGAAGGAAGAAATCGCGGACTTCATCGCCAAGGGCCGCATCAACTTCCCCGAGGAGTGCGTCCTGGGCAACGCCATCTGCAAGGTCTATAACACCCCGAAGCCGCAACCCGAGAACGTGGAGCTCCCGAAGATCGACGTGGCCCGCATCCGCGCCACCGTGGACCGCTGCAAGGACGGCTACATGGAAATCGCCGACTACAACGAGCTTCTCGACGCCGCCGGCATCTCCCGCAAGAAGAGCGTGGAGGTCTCCAAGAAGGAGGACGCCCTCGCGTTCGCCAAGGAGGTCGGTTGCAGCAAGGATGTCCCGTTGGTGATGAAGGTCGTGGGTCCGCTGCACAAGAGCGACGTGGGCGGTGTCACCCTCGGTGTCAAGGACTTGGACACCGTGGCCAAGGAGTTCGACCGTCTGATCGTCATCCCCGAGACCTACGCCGTGGAGATGTACCCGATGCTGGACGGCACGGACGTCTATATCGGCGCCATCCGCGACCCGAAGTTCGGTCATCAGATCTTCTTCGGCTTGGGCGGCATCTTCATCGAGGTGCTGAAGGACGTGCAGAGCGCGTTGGCCCCGATTACCGCGGCCGAGGCCAAGGAAATGCTCACCAAGCTGCGCGGCTACAAGATCCTGCAAGGCGTGCGCGGCCAGGAACCCGTCAACCTCGACCTCTACGCCGACCAGGTGGCCCGTGTGAGTGCGCTGGTGCAGGCCGCTCCCGAGATCGCCGAGATGGACCTCAACCCGCTGCTGGGCAACCCGCGGTACGTCACCGCCGTCGATGCCCGCATCCGATTGGAGAAATAATCGCGGAAACCATAGCGGAAAATGCGGATAAGCGCGGAAACCTTCGGGGATTCCGCGCTTTTTCGTTTTCTATTCGACTCAAGCAGACTGAATTGAGATGCAAAAAAATATGTGGAACACGGTTGACTTTTTTTTGTATTTTTGCAGCGTTAAATAATTCGATTAGACGATTTATTGGAGAAATCAAACGTTAAATCATCTAATCATATAGTTTATAGATAATACAAAGATGAAAGATTATTATGGATATTCTATTCCAGAACTGGTGCTGGAGCTGGGCATTCGTTTCAAAGACTACCGCATGCGGTCGAACATGACTCAGAAGGACGTGGCGGAACAATCGGGGATCACCGTCAACACCATCCACAAATTCGAGAACGGCAGAGTGCCCAATCTGTCGCTCAGCACTTTTCTGCTGCTGCTGAAAGCCATCGGCTGTATCAACGGCCTCGACGAGCTGATGCCCGAACTACCCGAATCGCCATACCTCATAAAAAAAGATGGAAAGAAAGCGCAACGCATCAGACATACTTCACCTAAAACCCAAAAGTAACCCGCCATGACAACAAGAATACTGAAAGTGATGTTATGGGGACGTGAGGTTGGAAGACTCTGTATCGATCCGCGCCGTGCACTGCCCTATTTCGAGTATAATCGTGAATGGATAGAGACAGGAATTGGCATCTCTCACCTATCAGTGGATTACCTACAAGAACTTGTCGCAAAGTTTATGTCGCTTTAACACTCCGAGCATCTCATATTTTGTGTATTTTTGCGGCGGCTTAGGAGTTGCGGCATTACTGCCGCAAAAAGGTCGCTAAAATGGCGACACTCCTACAAACCGACAAGATTAAGAAGTCTTAAACATTATATGGATAATAACACCTTGATATGAAGAATATCCGCATCCTTTTGGCGACCTGCCTGCTGGCATGTCTGACCTTTTCCGCTTTCGCGCAGTCCGTCACGCCCGTGAAATGGGCCTACAAGACGGTGAAAGTCAACGACTCCGTGGCTGAACTGCAGTTCACCGCCACCATCGAACCGAACTGGCACCTCTACGCCCAGAAACCTGGCCAAGGCCAGATTGAACTGCCGCTGGTGTTTCACTTCACGAAGTCTCCCAAATATGAACGCATCGGGAAAGTCGCGGAACCGACCCCGCAGAGCGAATACGACGACCTCATGGACGCGCACTCCAACTTCTACACCAAGCAAGTGACGTTCAAACAAAAGGTTAAAGTGAAAGACGACCTGCCGTTCACCGTGCAAGGCAAATTAGAGGGACAGGCCTGCATCGAGGGACGCTGCACCCCCATCGAGGAGAAGTTCTCCTTCGACCTCAAAGATTTCCACCCGGTGATGACCGCCGTGGTGGATGACCAGGCGGAGCCCGAAAACACGGACAGCGAGGCGGTTGAACCCGAAACGGATACGCCAACCGCCCAGATAGCGCCCGCCGAGGAAGCTCCTGCCGAGAAAGAGGAAGAGTCCCTGCTGATGTACTTCCTCGGCGCAGTCTTAGGCGGCCTCGTCGGCCTGCTGATGCCGTGCGTCTTCCCGATGATCCCGATGACCGTCTCCTACTTCTCAAAAGACGGCAACACCGGCAAGCGCAACGCCATGCTCTACGGTCTGTTCATCATCCTCATCTTCGTGGTGTTCGGTCTGGTGCTGTCGCTAATATTCGGCGCGGACCTCGGCAACGTGCTGAGCACCCACTGGATCCCGAACATCCTCTTCGCGGTCATCTTCTTCATCTTCGCCCTCTCGCTGTTAGGCTATTTCGAGATCACCCTGCCGAGTTCGTGGGTCAACGGTTCCGCCAAGCGTCAGAACGCAGGCAGCGTGGCCGGCATCTTCTTCATGGCGCTGACCCTCGTGCTGGTCTCCTTCTCCTGCACGCTGCCCATCGCGGGCGCGGTGGCATTGAATGCCGCCGGCGGCTCCTTCCTGAAACCCGTCATCGGCATGCTGGGCTTCTCCCTCGGCATCGCCGTGCCCTTCACGCTCTTCGCCCTCTTCCCGAACATGCTGAAGAAGCTGCCGGAGTACAAGGATATCCGTTCGATCCGGGCCGGCAACGGGACGCCCTATCTGTATTCCAGCGATTACTTTACCCCGGAATACGCGCAGGCTCTGGCGGACAATACGGAGGAAATATAAACCATGAAACTGTTTTCCAGAAACAAACCCGCAGAGAAAAAGCCGGAAGAACCGGCCGCAAATGAGGAAGAGCCGGGTGAAGAAGTGACAGCGGAGATTCTGGCCGAGGATCAGCCGGCGGAGTCGGAATCTGAATGTCCGGGGTGGAAATGACAAACGGTGTAGGCTCCGGCGCAGAAATGGTCGGTTTCGGATCATCCTGGGCCGTTTTGCGCATCAGGAAATACAGTGCACCCACAAGCAGAGCCAACAGCGCAAGAATGATCGGAAGCAGGTTTTTACCGGATTTTCCGGTCTGCTTTGCCGGCGG
>ONQE01000191.1 GCA_900319925.1 uncultured Bacteroidales bacterium
CAATGAATTTCTCCGCTTCCGGATAGAGCTCGATTTCCTTCTGCAGCATGGCGATTCCCAGCTCGTGGAAAGATACGCCGTAGTCGGTGTAGCCGAACATGCGCTTTTGCTTGTCGGTGGCGTGTTTCTCGAAGGCCTCGGCGGTCTCGGGTTGGAGCAGCAGGTATCCGTATTCGGCGTAGATGCCCGGTGGCACCACCTCGCGCACGCCGCCCGGCTTCTCTATCATCTCCGCGTACAGGCAAACGAGCTCGCACACACTTTCCGGAGATTGACGTTCGTAGAAATTGTAGATGCTCTGCTCATAGCGGGTGCTGTTGTTGTAATTTCCACCCCAGCTGTAGAGCTGGGTAGTACCGCAGGAACCGAGTAGGAATCCTGCAGCCACGAGGAACAGCAACTTCTTCATAACTTGATGATTTTGGTCTCCTGGGCGGAGATGAACACTTTTTGGGAATAGATTTCCTTGCCGTCAGCGCTGACCTTGAGGGTATGGGTGCCGGGCTTCAAGGTGATGGTGTTCTGGGCGGTCTTCTTGATGTCGCGGCGTGTCTTGTGCGGAATCTCCTTCACGGTCTTGCACGTGTAGGTTTGACCGTCCACATTCACGTCGATGGTGTAGGCGGATCCGGAAACGAACGTGACATACCCTTCGTCAGGGCTGCCGCTGCTCACGGAATAGTTGCCGACGCCGCAGCCCGCAAACAGGACTGCCATGAAACATGCTGCAATAACGAATATCTTTTTCATAACGCTTTATTTTTCCATGATGTAATAGTCACCGAGATTCTCGGCGTTGATGCCTTCGCCTTCGTAGGTGCAGAAGGAGATTTCAGTCTCCGGGGTGTCGCCTAAACAGGTGGTCACCGTGAGCTTGCCGAGGCTGGTGCCGGGCAGCTCGATTTTGACGCCGTTCTGTGGGTTGGTGACGGTCTTGCCTCTCTTGTAGAGCGTGAAGGTGGTGCCGGGCTCGATGCCCTGGGTCTTGCCGCCCGAGATGACGTATGCGCCGTCTTCCACGGCCAGCACGTATCCGCGCCACGGCTTGTCCATGCACTTGTTGATGATGTTCTCCACGAGCTGCGACAGCGCGGCGGAGATGGCCTTGTCGCTCAGGGTGGCGTCATAACCCGCTGTGCCGCCGATGCCGAGGGTCTGCTTGGAGGTGGTCTCCGCAAAGCCTGAGGCCTCGTCGGAGTAGATGATCAGCCCGGTGGAAACCTCCACCAGACGGATGCTCACGCCGGCCTCCACGGTCTGGGTCTTCGATTGGGAGAAGACCTTCTGGTCGCCCTCCACTTTGCGCCCGAACTTGGTGACCGAGCCCAGAATGATATAGTCGGCGCCAATCTTCTGCATGTCCGCACCTGCCTCTGCGACCAACTCCTCAAGGCCGTCGCGCTCCAGAAGGATGAACTTGCCGCTCGCCGCCAACTTGGCGGAAAGGATGTCGAGGGCCTGCTTGCGGATGGGATCGTTGTCGCGGTCGTAGAAGAGCCCCTTCGCATATTGCGTCTCGTTGGTGAAACGGCCGATGGCAACCTTGCGCTTCAACGTCTTCTCAGTCTGGCCGAATGCCACAGAAGTTCCTGCAACACAAAGGATTAGCAGGAAGATAATCGCTTTTCTCATAATGTCTTATACTTAATGATTCGAACCTAAAAAAACGGTCGCAAACATACATAATTTTTTGGATGTCGGGCACATCAACCGAAATAATAAAAATACTATCTTTGCAGGTTAAAATCTATTATTATGGATAACTTTCAACTTTCTGGTATTCAGCAGATTGGTATAGGCACGGAGGATATGGTCGCTTCGTGGAAGTGGTATGCCGACATGTTCCAGATGAACATCCGGATGTTGGAGGATGACACGGTGGCCGAACGGATGCTGCCCTACACGAGCAACAAGCCTGAAAAACGACACGCCTGCATCGCGGCCAACCTGCAGGGCGGCGGCGGTTTCGAGATCTGGCAGTATTCCGAACGCAAGCCCCTGCCTATCGACTTCGACGTGCAGATCGGCGACCTCGGGGTCTTCTGCGCTAAAGTCAAAACCCACGACATCGCCGCCTACCACGCCGAACTGGCTGCCAAATACAAGAACATCTCCCAGATACATACCGAGCCCAACGGCATGCCTACCTTCTATCTCTACGACCCTAACGGCAACCTTTTCCAGGTCGTGGAGGACAAATATGTCTTCATCGACGAGAACCGCTACTCCGGCGGCGTCGTCGGCGCGATGATCGGCGTCACCGACATCGACAAGGCCCTGACCGTCTATCGTGACATTCTCGGCTACGACACGGTGGTCTATGACAAGAACGGTGCCTTCAGCGACTGGCAGACCCTGCGTGGCGGCACCCAACGCTATCGCCGCGTGCTCCTGACCCATTCACAGCCGTTTGTCGGACCGTTCGCGAATCTCTACGGCGAGAGTGCCATCGAGCTGGTGCAGGCCATGGACCGCACCCCCCGCAAGATCTTCGAGAAACCCCGTCAGTGGGGCGACCCCGGCTACATCCAGATCTGCTTCGACGTGGTCAATATGCGGGCGTTAGGAGAGCATTGCGCCGCACACGGCCACCCGTTCACCGTGGACAGCTGCCCCGGCGGTGAGGATTTCGACATGGGACTCGCCTCCGGCCATTTCACCTATATCGAAGATCCCGACGGCACCCTCATCGAGTTTGTGGAGGTCCACCGCATCCCCATCAGCAACCGATTCAACATCGGCATAAACCTTATGAAGCGCGACCGGTCTAAACCGCTGCCGACGTTCCTTTTCCGCTTGATGAAACTGAACCGAGTGAAATTCGACTGATATGGGAAATCTTATCGACCAGATAAAAAAAGACTTGCGATATGAAGAAGCCCTGCACGCCTGCATGAACTGCGGGATGTGCACGGCCGTCTGTCCCGCCGCCGAGTTCTACGACTACGACCCGCGACGTATCTGCGACTTGGTGCAGCGCAACGACGAGACCGTGATAGAGGAGCTCCTGCGCTCCGAAACCATCTGGTACTGCGGGCAGTGCATGTC
>ONQE01000105.1 GCA_900319925.1 uncultured Bacteroidales bacterium
ATGCAGTGATTAACGATAAACGCACCTCCATTCCGTTTTGCCAAAAAACCGATGCGTTAACTCGCAAGAGCGAGAAAAACCGAAACAATCAAGCGTTGACTCGCGAGAGAAGGCCTGCAAAACGGAACCCCCACCTCGCCAGTGTACGGATTAACGATAAACGCACCTCCATTCCGTTTTGCCAGAAAACCGATGCGTTAACTCGCAAGAGCGTGACAAACCGAAAAGGCCGAGCATTGACTCGCGAGAGAAGGCGTGCAAAACGGAATCCCCATCTCGCCAGTGTACTTGCCACCCAGATTTTCTCTGATTTTCTATAATGATTTTCCCAGATTTCTGCGCGAAGCGCACCCCCACTAATACGCGCAGCGTATTACGCCAATTCTTACGCGCAGCGTGCCTCTTGCAAGCACAAAAAAAAGTCAGCGGACATCTATCCGCTGACTTGCTGTTTTGTGAGACTTTCGGGCGGCAGGTCGGATTCGAACCGACGACCCACGGAACCACAATCCGGTACTCTAACCAACTGAGCTACAACCGCCATTTGGTGTCTCAAAAAGACGCGGCAAAAATACACTTTTTTTGGATATGTGCAACACTGCCGAAATTTTTTTTCTTTTGTTACACCGTTTGTCCGAAACATGCGACTTATTTGCAGCGTATGTTAAATAAAAGTTGTATAAACGTTTTGAAACAAAATACCACGAGGAGTAAAATTAATTCATATATTCGCGACCTATTTAAATTGGATTTGTGTTGTTTTTTATGAATGTTATAAGTGATTGTATATTAGTATGTTTGTACGCTATTTCGACTCTTGTGGCGAATGTCCTTTTCGTGTGTCTGGTACGAGATTTATGCGAAACGAATTTTTTGTGTGAGATAGGAACGGCTGAATTGTAAAATTGACAAATGGATTTTTGGTGATTCTCGGGAAATTTGTTTTTGACCAATTTTGCAATTGCTCAATCGCTTATAAGAGCACTCCGTTGAGAAAAGTTGTTATGAGGGGTGCAAAATGTAACTTTTGAAATATATATACGATATATGATAAAGGGATGATGTGGGGTGGAACGTAGGGGTCTTCTCGAAATAAGTAAAAGTAATAGTAAAGTTTATTAGATAATGAGATCGTTTACACGGAACTTGTCGAGTCTTGACGCTCGTGAAAAAAAACATTTCGGACAGAAGTCTGATGCGCAAAGCCGAAACATCCGGCTGTCGGCATGGCTTCTATGCCTGCTCCTTTTAGGAACGGGAATCAAGGTGACCACCGCGGCCCCCGACCGCCACGGTGCCCTCCCCGCTGGACACACAACCTTGCGAACGGTGACCGCCACCCACAACCTCTTGACGGGTGACAGCTCCCGGGTGGACTTGACCGTGAAGGGCGAGATACCCGCGCAGGTACGAGTGTCCGCGACCCCCGTGCAGCGCACCGACGTGGACGGCTCCCCCATGCTCGCCGCCTACGACATCTCCCTCACCGACTCCGACGGACAGGAGTGGCAACCCGCCTACGGACACCCCGTGACGGTGACCATCACCGACCCCTCCTTCGGCAACGGCAGAAGCCTCGACATCTTCCACGAAGGCCCAGAGGGACGCGAATACGTGGCTTCGGTGATTTCCGTGAACAACACCGTGACCTTCCCCGCCAAGCACTTCTCCGTGTATGTGGTGGGCAACCCCGATGGACGTAACCGACTGGTGGTCATGTTCTACCGGGCCTACAACCCCTATGCGGATCCGAACAGTGGCTTTTATGAGAATCCGATCGCCCCAGAGCATCAAAACATAACCATCCCCGACACGGTCTTCTCGATGGTGAGACGCGGCGACACTGTGGACAATGGCGAAATCCTCGAGTCCCTCATCTATCCTCCCGGACCTGGCTATCTGCGTCCGGGCGTGCGTTTTTTCGGATGGTCTGGCCGTCCCGATTTCTCCGCTGAGCTCGAGGATCGTATGACGATTGACATTGTGCGCGACTCCGTCTATCGCAGACTTCTTGACACTGCAGACAAGTTCAACGACCTTGACACCTTAAAGTTCTTTTCCGTGCGTCTGCGCACCCACAATGTCTATTACCGAAGCTTTTACAACCCAAAGGTTGTGGTCGGTATTGATGACATTCTCTATCCCAGGGATTCCACAAACGTTCGTCCATACGTCATCCACGAGAACTATGTGCCGGAAGATATCGACGATTATTTCAACGGTTGGAAGTTGGTGGCTGGCGACACTAACATCGTGTATGGGGCGAATCCTCTTGATTTGTACCAAAATGAAGACACGCTCCTCATCAAGGGAGACCTCGTGTTTATGGTGGACATCTCCCACGGCCACTGGCTGACGTTCGACGAAGTCGCAAAGGGTGCCTCCTATACCGCCCCGAAATTCCTGAAGTCGGATCAGATCACCCAGCAGATTGGAGACAAGCTGGAGGACAACAAACCCGAAGACCCCACCCGCTTTGGTTACACCTTCGCAGGATGGTACGCCGACTCCAACTACGCTCAACCCTTTGCGTTTCAGGGATATTTGACCAAAGACACCATTATCTATGCCAAGTGGAATCCCAATACAAGGGCCAGCTATACGGTGATGGTCTGGAAGCAGAATTTGGCGCGCGACGACTACGACCTCGCGCTCTCCTATTCCGATTCCGGCTATGTGGGACAAAGTGTTAAAAATCAAGCAGGCATCTTAACCGGCACCGTCGGCGACCTGACCTGGGTGAAAGTGCGGAATGATACCCTCGGAGGCATCGCCCATGTGAGAAAAGATACTTTGGACGCGACACATAATATTTTGCATGTTCCCGATCCTTTCACGGGCTTCACCCTCTCCACCGTCCATCCCATCATCGACACCGTGGTCACCCCGGAAGGACATTCGGTGTTGGACATCTATTTCGACCGCGTGCGCTATACGCTTAAACTCTATGTGACACGGACCAATTTGGATGGAACAGGTGATTTCACGGGGGCAAGTACGGGAAGCAAATCCGGCAATAAGACATTGCCAGATTTCAACAGTCTTGTAGTTGACACAAATGAAATATACAATGGCGGTAATGGCAAAGATAAATATTTAGGAGTGTGGGATAAATCGCTCTATTATATCACTAAAATAAATGGGGTGTCTCCTGCAAACTACGTGATCAACGGAAACAATCGGTATTATTACCACACCATTACGGCCTATTATGGCGAAGATATAAGTAGTCAATGGGTCTCCTACGATAGAATAGAATGTAGTCTCACTCAGTCCAGTAATCGAAAGCAGGGTTTCGTCAGCTGGATTTTAATGCCCTGGGCGAAATCATGGGTCTCACCAGATAAAGGCGGAAACACGCTGAAGGGTGACGTGAGTGTTATGGACGAGCAGTTGTTAGGAAACTTAGCCGACTCTACGGGCAATTTAATCACTGCCCGATACGGAAACTATAAAAACTGGTACTATCATCTATATCTCCAAGATCTAGAAGGGAATTTCCCATCCGAACCTAATGAAATAATCTACGCAAGATCAGATGGAAGTCTCGATAATAATAAGGCTAAAGCGCCTTCTGTTATAGGCTATAGGTACAACGGCACTACGACTTATACAGATAACGGAGAAGGAGATCAGGGATACATCATTAGTCATTACTACGTTCCCCAAACGTTCAGCATCATCTATATGGATGGCAACTATGTGGACGGCGACGAGCATTCCATCCAGAACAGGAAGCACAACGAATTACGCGACACATCGAACATCCCGTACGGTTCTGATATTTCCTCGTGTGGAGCATACACTCCTGACCTTCCCCAAGGAGAATACGGTTTTGTTTTCGAAGGGTGGTATGCCGACGAGGCCTGTACCCAGCCCTACGTTTTCACCACGATGCCGCTCGGCGGTGTGCGCGTGTATGCCAAATGGAGACAAGTGCAGTACCGCGTGTTCCTGCACCCGCAGGCGGGCCGCGACCCGAGCCTCAACTGGGGTAGCGATAACCAAGCCATGAGCTTCCGCGTCAGCTATGGTAATAAAGTCAGCCCGCCGATGTTCGGACAGCGCGACCTTTACACATTCGGCGGATGGTACACGGAGCCGGAATGCATCACGGCTTTCTTCCCCGAAGCCAACCCCTTGAACGAGAATCGTGTCACCGCCGACTACGACAAGTATGGAGCCGATAAGACAGACTTGATTGACAAGTGGGGAGACCTCCAGAATACCGTCAACGACCAAAGAAACCCGAATGGCCCGGATGGAGCGCCTTACAACAGCGATATTATCGGCTTTAACGGCGGCGATCGTTTTTGGGTCACCAAGAAGCTGGACCTTTACGCGCAGTGGAAATACAAGTTCGACGGTGCGGAGGGCGCAATGGTGGAGTATGTGTGCGAAGGTTGTGGTTGTGTGCCGAGCACTATTCCGGAGGACGGCAACTTGTACCTTGACAAATCCAAGATGGTGTCGATGCCTGGTCCTACCCCCTCTTCTCCCGACAGCATTTTCACCTATTGGATTATCCAGCGATGGAGTGCCGAGGATGGCAAATATGTGGACAGCGCATTTACATACCCCGGCGGTCCGTTCATTCTGGATCTCGCCTCCTGCAGGCGCGAGCAGATAACCCCTGACAGTGCCGTCTATACCTTCCGCTTGCGCGCAAACATAGAACCCTCCAAAGCTCGGAAGACTTTCATCGTGTGGTACCGCAACATCGAAGACGACCCGCTCGGCCGCAACGACACGGTCAGGTATGACTCCCCTGACACGCTTTTGATGAATATGGAGGTCTCCATCCCGGGCATTGAGATGGTCGGGTCTCGCGAAGGCTACCTATTCAAAGGATGGCACCGCAAGCCCTATAGGTCGCTAATCGGCAAGGAGGGCGTCCAACCGGAGATTTTGATTGGGAATGACACCACCAACGTGAATTTCCTCTGGTACAATCCGGAAGACAATCAGTTCTATTCTGCGAGCACGTTCACTCCTGAGCATCTCGCCCACGGTGTGGCTGCCGATGAGTTGCAACCCTATCATTTCTTATATGCCGTTTGGAAACCGATTGCCTACACTGTCCGTTTCAACCCGAACACTGATAAGCTGTCCGAGGATGGTTGTGACAAAATGGACTATCAGGACTTTACCTATGACGAGGAGAAAAACCTCCTTCCCAACTGCTTTGTGTGGCCCTGCCACAGGTTTCTCGGGTGGACTTTCACGAGTGACGGCACAGGGGATACCCTCAGCGACCAGCAATTAGTGAAGAATCTCTCTTTGATAGACAAAGACACGGTGGATCTCTATGCCGTTTGGGCGGAGGTGGCTCCGACACTCACGGTGATTCCCGACAGTGCCACTTGTGTCTACCCAGGCGCCCTTAACATCAAGGTGAACAGCGGAACGGCAAGTTACCATTATACAGTATATAGTCTGGATACCACCCAGACTCCAGCCGTGGAAAGCGAGGATCCTGTTTGGGAGGCGACTCTCGACAATGAGGTCAGATTGCCCGATCTCGCCCCTGGTCGCTACCGTGTGAAGGTGGTCACCGCCACAGGATGCCCGTTGGAAAAGGACACGACCATTTTCATCAAACCGACGGAGATCACCCCTTCCACAAGCAGCACTATGGCCTACTGCGGGTATTCCACCTTCAGTATCCAGCCCAGTAGCAACCCCGATGTGAAATACCTGTGGGACGCCCCCATCATCACCCCCGACGTGGCCGGCGTGTCTGTGACCCCAGGAAAGAACGACACTGTTCCGAAAAGCAACATATCCGGCATGCTGAAAAACGAAAGCGGTACTATGGTGACCGTCTCTTATAAAGTCTATCCTATTCTCGGCAACTGCCAGTTGGGAGATATCGATTTGCCGCCCATCAATGTGGGCACGCTATCTCCGAATTACGAACTTTCGCTCAGCGGGCCGAACGATGGCGTATGTGCGGGCGAGAGCGTTTCGGTGACCGCCACTATGAACCAAAACATCTATGATAGTGACTACACATTGCACTGGGTGGTCAACGGTGACACCACCCATCGAAACCTGCTTGTCAATACAGAAACGGCAGACACTACGTTGACCGTTTCCACCAGCCTTTGTGTAGGCAATTACACGGTGGAAGCGTTCTACGTGGACTCCGTAAACAGTTGTCGCGTCAATGCCACCCTCCCCATCAATGTTGTTGTGAAAGGGTGGGATATGCCTGCGGATGGAGACTCCACGATTGCCTGTGTGAGCGACACCCTTCCGCCGCACTTGTTGGACACCGACGTGATGCCTGTTGTCACCGACGGGTGTGGTAACACGCTGACCCAGACGTTCACAGGTCGCACCAATAATCTCGGTCTTCACGACTGTAGCGGAACCGTGACCTACACCTACCAATACTCCGACTGTTCAGGCGAGACGAAATATTGGAGATATGTTTACACCATCGAGCCTGAAAACCCCGTGTTGACCATCACGGGAGAACCCAAAGCTATTCCTGATGGAAACTGCCGCTATCGCATTCCGGCGATAGAATACACGGTGGAAGGCTGTGGCGATATCTCCGTGACGCAAAATCCACTCGCCGGCTATCAAGTTGATCAAGGTGACTTAGCTCAAGATATCACGGTCACTCTGACCGCCATCGATGCATGCGGCAACACAGATACGAAGTTTGTTGTGTTGACCATTCCAGCCAAGCCGACGATAACCGCGGAGGCCAACCCGAGCGCTGTCTGTCCCGGTTCCCCCATCACCCTAAGCACAGTGGTGACAGGCACAGACGAGACACCTGTCTGGACATCCAATCCGTCCACGGGACTTTTCAATTATACTGTCAGCGATACTACATTCATATCCAATACTCCCGGCAGTTACACACTCACAGCGAGTGTGGGGGATATGGCCAGCAGCTGTCTTGTTACCGCCAGCGCGGCGGTGACGGTGAACCCGCCGGTCACCCTTAAGGCTACCGACACCACTCAGACCGTCTGTAAAGGCGAGCCCATCCGGCTTATTCACGTTGAATTTGCTGCCTCGAATGTCGAGGTTTCCGGGTTGCCTGCAGGAGTGGGCTTTGTCAATGACCCCATAGACCCCAACATCAGCGGCACTCCCACGGAGGTGGGGACGTTCCACTACACCATCACGGCCACGAGCACCAAAACTCCTCCTTGTGATCCCAAGGTTTTGACGGGCACTATCACGGTGACGGAAACCGGCGGTGATATCACGATTTCCTGCGACTCGCTTTGTGAAGAAGGCACGACCACATTGATTGTTTCCTCGACATTAGGATCTCAATACACTTGGATGAAGGGTGAAACAGTGTTAGAATCGACCACGCACACGTTGACCGTGTCAGAAGCCGGCACCTATAGTGTGACGGTTGCTTCTCCGCACGGAGGGTGCATCAGTGAGGGAAGCATTACGTTGACGCAGCACGAGACCAAGCGCGACACCTTGCGCGAGACCATCTGCGATAACTTGCTGCCCTACGCTTGGGGTCCCGTGACGTTTGAGGCCGCCGGTCTCCATTCGGACACGCTGGTTTCGGCGATGGGCTGCGACAGCATTGTGACGAGGGTGTTGACGGTGAACGCGAATCCGGAGGTTCAGCTGGCTTCGCGGGATGGGATATGTCCTAACATCGGAACGTTGAAACTCACGGCAGAGGTGACATTGCCTACTGTTTCGGATTACACATACGAGTGGCGCGGCGACCTGATTCCGGCGTCCACCGTGACGGCTGCAGACCAGCTGTCAGACACGGCCATGTTGAATATTCCTTCAGGCAACTGCAATGCTATATATAAGGATACGGTGAGAGTGACGGACGGGAACGGATGTATTGCTGAGGCGTACGGGGAGGTGAAAGTGGAAAGTGCTCTTCCGGAGATCCGCACGGAGCTGACTGACAAAGATTACGTTTGCATTGCCCCACCGACCCCGACCGTTGCCGACTTTACCGTCATCGACCCGTGCGACAATGCTGCGGAGGTCACGCTCACCCACGGAGACACAGTCAAGAACGGTTGCGGCCGGTCCCTGACGTGGATCGCCACTTACGAGAACCAGTGCGGCCAGAAGGCGGACACGGTGCGCGTGACCTACCGCTGGACGGAGACCGAGAAGCCGACCATCCTTGCCGT
>ONQE01000085.1 GCA_900319925.1 uncultured Bacteroidales bacterium
TGCGTGAGGGCTGTTGGCTGACCAATCTGGCTGATGCTGAGGATTATTTCGAGACCATGATGCCTCACAGTATCATGCGCTTCTGTGACCCCTCTGCCGGTTTGTTCATCAACCGTAAGGGTCTGAAGGATAAGTACACCGTTCGCGGTGCCAAGGTCCTGTCATCCTCGGAGTCGGGCTCTTCCAACCAGAACGCCCAGAATGGTGTCTACTACTACATCGACGACATCATCTCTTATAACACACAGGTGCGTGAGGAGGTCCTCAACTGCCGTATGCGTATCGACGCCACGACGCTGAGCCCTGACTTCATGAACAGCAACGCCCGTCGTTATGCTGCTGATGATGACAAGCTGACTGGCTTCCGTAATAATTACATTGCCGACTGGACTGTACGCGGTACGGATGCCTATGTCGGAGTACATACCGATGTGGACTATTGGAAGACCTTCATCAAAGAAAAGGGTATGACGTGGGTGAATGTATGTGACGATCATCCCGGACGAGACGGCAAGGCATGGAAAGATTATACCCTTCCTGGCATTCCGACCGTCCTGCTGATTGACGGCGAGACCGGTGCCATCATTGCCCGCGATGTGGATATGGACAAGATACTCGGTGAATTGCTTCAATAAAAAGAGTATCTTTGCAGAAGAAAATCTTTATTTGTAAATAGAAATCAATCAAAATGAAAAACATCCCCTTTATCGTCATCGCCGCCTTGGTGCTCGCCTCCTGCGGACAGAGCAACAAAAACAACCAACCCCAGCCTTCCGAGGAGGGCGCGACCGTCTATTTGACCCGTGACATCAGTCCCGAGGCGTTGGTGAAAATCTACAAAGCGTTGGGTGTGGAGGCCAAGGGCCGCGTGGCCGTGAAGATCTCCACCGGCGAGGGCAGCAACCCCAACTACTTGAAGCCCGAACTCATCAAAGACCTCGTGATGCTGGTCGATGGCACCATCGTGGAGTGCAACACCGCCTACGGCAACGCCCCCGAGGATGCCAAAGACGAGCGCAACACCTCGGCCAACCACTGGAAGATCATCGAGCAACACGGCTTCAAACCACTCTTCAAGGTCGATATCATGGACGAGGAGGGCGAGATGCACATTCCCGTGAAAGACGATTCGCACATCAAGTACGACATCGTGGGCAACCATATCGCCAACTATGACTTCATGATCGCGCTCAACCACTTCAAGGGCCATCCCATGGGCGGCTACGGCGGCGCGCTCAAGAACCTCAGCATCGGCTGCGCCAGCCAGAACGGCAAGGCATACATCCACTCCGCCGGCAAGATGGAGGTCCTTGACATGGAGAAACTCTGGACCCCCGAGTACATCGGCGACCAAGACGGCTTCCTCGAGAGTATGGCGGCGGCCGCGCAAGCCGTGACTGACTACTTCCAGAAGAAGGAGGGCATCATCTACATCAGCGTGATGAACAACATGAGCATCGACTGCGACTGTGTGGATCATCCCGAGCCCGTGAAGTTGGAAGACTACGGCATCCTCGCCAGCACCGACCCCGTGGCCCTCGACCAGGCCTGCGTCGATATCATCAACCAGCAGAAGGTGACCGCCACCAACGATCCCACCGACCTGCTCTCCCGCATCAACCAGCAGCACGGCACCCACACCATCGACTGGGCGGAGAAGATCGGCTTGGGAACGAAGAAGTACACGTTGGTGGAGATTGACAAGTAGCAGTTCTCTGCTAAGCCTCTGAACAACAATAGTATTTTTTGGAAAATTGAAGAACCGTAAGTTTATAGGGACATTGGCGGGCATTGCCGCCGCCGTTTGCTATGGCACAAATCCGTTAGGTGCCTTGAAGTTGTATGCCACCGGAATGCAGACCAACAGCGTTCTGTTCTACCGTTTCGGGCTGGCGTGGGTGATCATCGCCATCGTGATGCTTTTCCGGAAAGAGCATCTGAAGGTGACACGGCAGGAGTTTTGGGTGCTGACGGGCTTGGGACTGCTGTTCATCGTGTCGTCGCTCACCCTGTACCTGAGTTTCCATTACATGGCGGCAGGCGTGGCTTCCACCATACTTTTCACCTATCCCGTGATGACCGCCGTCATCATGGCGCTCTTCTTTCACGAACGCGTCACCTTCGCCACGCTGCTGTCGCTGTTGCTGTCGGGCGTGGGAGTCGTTTTGCTGTATTGGAGCGACAACGGTGAAACATTGTCCACGATAGGGGTGCTTTTGGTGCTGGCCTCGGCGCTGTCGTACGCCCTTTACATCATCCTGATGAACAAGGGGAACCTGCAGATGTCCTCCATCAAGATCAACTTTTACGTTCTGCTGTATTGTGCTTTGGGAATGGTGGTCTATTCTTTGGTTGCGGGGTTGCCGCTCACGCTGCCTCGGGGAGCCGTCAGTTGGTTCTATGTGGGCTGGCTCGCCCTGGTGCCCGGCATCTTCGCCCTGGTGCTGATGGTGTATGCCGCCAAATACGTCGGCTCCACCGCCACCGCCATCCTGGGCGCGCTCGAACCGCTCACCGCCGTGCTCATCGGCCTGCTCGTGTTCAACGAACCGTTCACGGCCTATCTTGCCATTGGTATCGTGCTCATTCTCGCGGCGGTGGTCATCATTGCCATGGCGCAACAGAAAAAAAAGCCTGACGCCCTGACCTAAGCGTCGCAAGAATATCAAGTATTTTGTACTTTTGCGCCCTAATCCTAATTCAAGAAATATGAAAAAGATCCTTTTCTACAGCGCAATAGTATGCACCATTCTGCTTCTCTTCAGCGGCTGCAAGCAATCCGAAAAGTTTCAGGTGACGCTGAATCTCGAAAATGCAGATGGCCGGACCCTCTTCCTTTCCAAGACCGTGGAAGGCACGGATGTGGTGGTGAACAGTGCCGTCGTCTCGGGGAACCAAGCGGTGATGAGCGTGCCGTTCGACGATCCGCAGACTCTCTACATCATCAAGTTCGACAAAAACGCCAGCTGCGAGATCTTCCCCTTCTTCACCGAAAACCAGAACACGACCATCTCGGGTGACGGCAACGATATGCCTCACTGGACTGTAGCTGGCTGTCCTGCGATGAATGAGCTGTCGGCGTTTCACGAGAAGAGCGCGAAACTATACGAGAACCAGATTATGGCTATCTACGCTGAAATGGCGCAGTCCGATTCCGCAAAGGTTGAGGAACTTAACGCACAAGTGCAGCCCATCATCAAAGAATACTTTGACTATCAGGTTGACTTCATCAAGAGCCATTCCGACAGCTACATTGGACATTTTATGCTCGACCAGATGAAAAGGGAACTTGACTTCGAGCTCGTCAAGGAGCTTGCGGCTGGTTTCACCAACGAGTCAGCATTCAGCAAGAGCGTCCAGGAATTCATCGAAAACGGTCCGCAGATGGAAACGCCTTGTTGCACGGTAGAATAATTGCTTAACGAACAGAACCTTATGACAGAGTCGCAAGACCGGATACTGCATTTCAACGGAACCTGGAGAAGCTACCAGCAGCGGATCCTGGACAACCTTGACTATCACGTGCGTGACAAGAAGCTCCACGTGGTGGCCGCCCCCGGCGCGGGGAAGACCACCCTCGGCATCGAAGTCATCGCGCGGCTGCAGCGTCCGACCCTGATACTCTGCCCCACCAACACCATCAAAAACCAGTGGCGGGAGCGCATCTGCGCCTCCTTCCTGCAAGAGAAAGATTACGGCATCGTCTCCACTTTCATCCGTAAACCCGGCTACCTGACGGTCACAACCTACCAGGCGCTGTTGGCCGCTTTCTGCGGACGCGTGGAAGAGGAAGAGGCCTCCACTCAGGAGGAAACCGAAGAGCAAGAAGAGGCGGAAACCGACACCGACTCCATCACTTCCTCCGACAGGTTCAAAAAGGAGAAGGCCGCTGAGGTTATCGCTATCCTGAGGGCCGCGAAGGTCTCGATGCTCTGCTTCGACGAGGCGCACCATCTTCGGAAAGAATGGTGGAAAGCCTTGACCTACCTCAACGAGCACCTGAAGCCGGAACAGACATTAGCCTTGACAGCCACGCCTCCCTACGACGTGGATTATGCCGAATGGAAACGCTACCAAGACCTCTGCGGAGAAATCGACGAGGTCATCTCCATCCCGGAACTGGTCAAAAACGGCGATCTATGCCCTCATCAGGATTATATCTGGTTCTCGCCCCTCAAACAAAACGAGCGGGAATTGCTGAAAAAGCATAACCAGAACGTCAAATCGTTCGTCGAGATGCTCCAAAACGACACAGAACTGTTGGAGAGTCTGTCGAGAATGGAGTTTTTCGAAGCGCGGGAATCCGACATTGAAATGATTCTTGAATCACCGGCGTTCTATGTGGCCATTGCCTCCTTGCTGAACGCCAAAGGGTATCGGATTCCGGAAGGATTTCTGGAACTGTTCGACGCCAAGCCATCCGACCTGCCGAAATTCGATCTCCAACGGGCTTCGGCGTTCCTCAATGGCTTTTTCGGGAACGAAGCCGAATGGCTCAAGCCTTTGGAACCGAAGAAGATCCACTATTTTGAAGTCGCCAGAAGATTGGGACTGGTGGTCAACAAGAAAGTGGTGCTCGACGAAAGCCTCAAAATCCGGAGAATGATTGCCGGCAGCGTCGGGAAACTGGATTCCATCGTGGAGATTGTCAAGCTGGAGCATGCCCAATTGAAAGAACAGCTGCGCATGGTCATCCTGACAGACCACATCAAGATAGACGACGTTGCCTGCCAAAGCATGGGGGTGGTGCCGATTTGGAGAAAACTGAAAGGAACGGTAGAGGGGAACATCTCCATAGGCGTATTGTGCGGTTCGCTGATCTTGTTGCCGAAGTCTATTATCGGAAGACTGTATAAAGCGTTGTCCGACAATAAGATTCTGGAAGATTCCATTAGAATCAGCCGTTTCGACGACGATTCCGACTACATCCGGGTCACGCCAAAGGAGAGCATCCGGAACCATATCGTCGGGATGATTACCGACATGTTTTGCGCAGGCGACCTGCAAATACTGATCGGCACGCAGGCGCTGCTCGGCGAGGGCTGGGACGCGCCCGCCATCAACTCGCTGATCCTCTCCAGCACGGTGAGTTCCTACATGCTCTCCAACCAGATGCGGGGACGCGCCATCCGAATCGACAAAAACCATCCGGACAAGGTGTCGAACATCTGGCATCTCGCCACCATCGATTTCCCCGAAAACAAAGATTTCTCAATGTTCGGAACCATTTCGGACTATGACTTGGAGAATATCTGCCTTTACACCTACGATCTGATACAACTCTCCGCCAGATTCCAGGGGTTTGAGGCACCGTCCTATTATGGCAAGCACGAGATAACCTCAGGGATGGAACGGATTCTGGACGCCCCGAAGAACAATCCGATGATCGAAACACCTTTGAGGAAAAAGGTGGAAAATCTCAAGGCACTCACCCGAAAACTTGCCCCCAACCGGGAACAGACACGGCAATGGTGGAACGATTCGCTGTATCTCGGCTATGGCAACAGAAAGCAGATGAACCTCTCTACAGGTGTCCAGACTCCGATGATGACTACCAAATTGTTGATGTACAAAGGGTACAAGTTCGTCATCACTTCGTTCTTGGCAACCGTTCTCATGGCATACCTAATCCTTCTAAGAGCGTTTCCGCCAATTCTTCTCACTGTTTTGATGGTGGCGGCGGTGGCCCTATTCTTTGGGGTGGTTGGTGTGAAATACCTCAAGACGGGAACCGTGGAGGGCGTGCTGAAACAGGTGGCCATCACGGTTCTGGAAACGATGTCTGCCCAAGGATTGATAAAATCGTCCATCAAGAACGTCGGGTTGCATGTCACCGAGGATGACGGCGCGCTCTTTGTCAGCTGCTCCAATCTTCCCGCCCAGGAGAACAACCTGTTCATACAGTCCCTGCAAGAGTTCCTCGACCCAGTGGACAATCCCCGGTACATCCTCATCAAGCGGGACAAACTCTTGGGAAAGGTCAAGCAAACCGACTATTTCTCGATTCCCGCGATCCTGTCAGCCAAGAAGAGGAGCGTCGAAACATTCAAGCAGCTGTGGGAGAAATACATCGGGGAATGCGAGATTGTCTATACCCGGAACTTGGAAGGGCGGAAACTGTTGTTAATGGCAATAAGCTCACGTCGCGATCCCGAGGTCAAGCTTGGCGTAGCCGGTGAGAGAAAGAGCCTTTCAATCGACACGGGGCTCGTTGAAGTGGATGGCCAGCATGGTAAGGTCATCACTCCGCTCAGCGTTGCCAACAAGGCGAGGATTTCCAAATCGAACGGCAAAAGTATGGAAAAAATCCATCCCCGGGAGTCACTATATTGTAACTTTTGTACTTTTGCGGCCGGGAAAAAAAGAGAAAAAACAGACTAAAGAAATATCGATATGTGTGGAATTGTAGCATACGTGGGCTATCAAGAGGCCTACCCTATTCTCATTGAGGGACTGAAACGTCTTGAATATCGTGGTTATGACAGTGCTGGCGTGGCCTTGCTGAACGAGGCCGACCAGCTGAATGTGTACAAGGCCAAGGGCAAAGTCTCCGATTTGGAAGCGAAGGCCGCCGACCATGACCTCAGCGGTCACATCGGCATCGCCCACACCCGATGGGCCACCCACGGCGAGCCGAACGAGGCCAACGCCCACCCGCATCTCTCCAAGTCGGGGAACATCGCGTTGATTCACAACGGCATCATCGAGAACTACTTGAGTCTCCGCAAGGAGTTGGAAAAGCGCGGATTCGTCTTCCACTCCTCCACGGACACGGAGGTGCTCACCAACCTCATCGAGGATGTGCAGCAGAGCGAGCATGTCGATCTCTTCGAGGCCGTCCGCATCGCCTTGAACCACGTGATCGGCGCATACGCCATCGCCATCGTGGAGAAAGGTCATCCCGACGAGCTGATTGCCGCCCGCAAGGGCAGCCCGATGGTCATCGGCATTGGCGACGGCGAGTACTTCGTCGCGTCCGACGCCACCCCTATCGTGGGCCGCACCCAAAAGGTGGTGTACATCGAAGACGAGCAGGTTGTGCGCATCAAGCTGGGCGAGGAGCTGCATATCAAGACCATCCAGGACGTGGAAGCCATCCCTTACGTGCAAGAGCTGAAGATGAACCTCGACAGTATCGAGAAGGCCGGCTTCGACCATTTCATGATGAAGGAGATCTACGAGCAGCCCGCCATCGTGCGCGACACCATGCGCGGGCGACTGCACCCCGAGACCAACTCGGTGAGTCTGGGCGGCATCATCCAATATGAGAAACAGCTTGTGTATGCCGACAACATCATCTTCGTGGCCTGCGGAACCTCCTGGCATGCCTGTCTGGTGGGCAGCTACATGATCGAGAACATCGCCAAGATTCCCGTCAAGGTGGAATACGCCTCCGAGTTCCGCTACCGCAACCCCGTGGTCACCCCGCACGATGTGGTGATTGCCGTTTCCCAATCGGGCGAGACCGCCGACACCCTTGCCGCCATCAATCTGGCCAAGGAGAAGGGCGCCGTGGTGCTGGGCATCTGCAACGTCATCGGTTCCTCCATCTCACGGGTCACCGATGCCGGCATCTACACCCACGCGGGTCCCGAAATCGGTGTGGCCTCCACCAAGGCTTTCACCTCGCAGGTCACCGTGATGGCCATGCTCGCCCTGCGCCTGGCCGAACTGAACGGCGCAATGAAGGACGAGGAACGGGCGGCGTTCATCCAAGAGTTGGACACCATTCCCGAAAAAATCCAGTGGACCCTTGACCACAGCGGTCACGTGAAGGATATCGCCGCCAAGTACAAAGACGTACGCAACATGCTGTACTTAGGCCGTTTGCAGAACTATCCCGTAGCTTTGGAAGGGGCCTTGAAACTGAAGGAGATCTCCTACATCCACGCCGAAGGATACCCCGCCGCCGAGATGAAACACGGTCCTATCGCCCTGATCGACAAGGACATGCCGGTCGTATTCATCGCCACGAACCACAGCACCTACGAGAAGGTACTCAGCAACATCCAGGAGGTGAAGGCCCGAGACGGCAAAATCATCGCCATCATCAGCCAGAATGATGTGCTGGCCCGCAAGATGGCCGACTACGTGATTGAGATTCCCGAAACGGAATGCCTCTATTCCCCGCTGTTGGCCACTGTTCCCCTGCAGATTCTCGCCTACCACATCGCCGTGATGCGCGGCTGCAATGTGGACCAACCCCGGAACCTGGCCAAATCGGTGACCGTCGAATAGCACAGCGCTGCTGCCGACAATCAGAACGGGTAGCCTATGCCGAAGTTGATGCGCAGGCCGTCAAGAGCGGGTATATTGTAGTACGAGTTTATCGGACGGCTGTAATCAACCGTGCCCTCTTTGGTGTATTTGTATGTCTGGTAGGGTGCGTGGATGCCGACGCCCAAGTCTAAGCGGATAACGAGCCCGTCGATGTCCAGGCGGAGTCCTGCACCTGTACCCAAAGCGATCTGCTTCGCGATATCCGGATTGCCGATAAATCCGTCCTGCAGCTCCTCGGTCAAGCCCATCGTCTCGACAACTGCGGCATAATCCTCGCTACTGAGGAGGTCGGAGGTGTTCCGCCAGTTCCACACGTTGCCGGCATCGACGAAGACAGCTCCAAAGAGTTTCCACACGATGGGGAAACGCAACTCGACGTTAGCCTCAAGTTTGATATCCCCGGCGTGGAAGAAATTCTGATTGTATTTGGGACTGTGGAAGTTACCCGGTCCGTAAGCGTAGGGGTCGGACGCGCGCAGGCTGTTAGGGCCGCCGGCGTAGAAACCTTCGGAGAGAGGAGCAAATTCGGAATTACCGAACGGTATATTCGTGCCTGCAAAGAGGCGCGTGGCAATACACATCTTGTCTGTCAGGTTGAACTTGTTCCACAATTCGAGCGTCACCCGCAGGAACTGGTTGAATGGGACATTGCCGATTGATTTGTCCAGCTCATTCCACTTGTGTCCGAAAGCGCAATAGACGGCATTCATCAGGTTCCCGGCCTCTTTGATTTCAACGTCAACCATAGTGTTGACCGGACGTTTGAAACGGTAATCGCTATAGGTAATCCCATAGCCGATGGAAGGCACGAACTCGTTACCTGCAAGCATTTTGAGGAGTTCCGGATGCTCGGCCGCATTATTGATCAGGTCAGGAGTCTCGGCTTTCATTCTGACAATAGAGAGCGAGAACGGCGTGAAGACATGTGTGATATATTTAGACGGACGGATGAAATACGAGAAGGCACCGGAGAACTTGTGGACGCCATATCCGCCGGCGATGTTCTCGTACTTATAGCCTATCCGGTAGCGCGTGTCGCCGTCGGGGTGATTGCTCCCCACCCAGTGCAAATACGGGAAGATGAGGGCGGCATCAACGCCGAATTTGTAGGTATCCGTCATCTTCGGGTTACCCGGTTGTCGGTTGCGCAATCCCCAATAGTAGGCCCCGTAACCCTTGAGCACGAAGGTCTCGTCGCGTCCCAAAAGGTTTCGTATGGATTGGGCGATAGTGAGGTTAGGACCGATGCTGTTGTTGGAACGATAGGTGACATCCGCATCCGCTGTCAAGTTGTAGGTGCGCATGATGGAGTCGCCCGTCGAAGGTATGTATCGGTTACGCCGCCATTGCTTGGTAGCCCCGACACCCACACCGGACTTGTTCAGCTCGCCTTCGAGGATGTTGTCATAATCGCGCTGGGAAAACGCCCGCAGAAAGACATTGCCGGACGGGGTCAGCTTGTAGTCTGCGGATATGCGGCTGAGCAAACCATTGGCTCTGTTGACCTCTGGATTGTCGGAGATGGTGGAGCCGACCGTGATACGCAGTTTGTCGTGGAGCAGGGATTTGCTGATGGCAATATTCATGTCGTTGGTCTTGCCGGAGGCGTGCACGGTTTGTCCACTGCTGATATCGACATCTATGACCTTTCCCACCTTGGAATTCGCCATAGCGGCGTTGATACGGCTGTTGATGATGCTGGACAGAGCGTATCCATTCCGCTGTGCCGCCACATTGCTTTCGCCCATATACATTCCGGTCGTCAGCAATACGGCCGCTATACCTTCGCGTGTGTCCTCATCCAGCGAGGCGAGTTCTCGCGTTATGGTCTCGTCGTTCGGCGCCTCGAGGAAGAAGCCGATGGCGTTAAGTCCTACCGAATCGAGTATGCCATTCACACGCACGCCGGTATTGAAGAGCACACGGCGCGTCTCTTCGCCCTCGGATTGCACATCCGCCTTCACCTGTTGCGAAGCGGAGACGTTCAGAATCGTCTGTCCCAAGGGGCCGTTGAAGGCGACATGGCTTCCCGAATCCACGTGGAAGGGCATGATGGGGTACAAATTGGGGGAATAACGTATCAACCCGTCGTCCACATAGAGCTTCCCTCCCAGGTCAAGCTCCCCGTCAACGGTGTTATACCGCGCGTTGACCGTGCCATACGGTTTGAATTGCGCGAGATTTTTCTTATCTATCGGATAGGTGACATCCGTGGTGGGAAGGACGGTGATATCCACGTCTGCGGAGATACTGTCCAAAGGCCCAGTCACCCGTCCGCGGACATCGGTTTTCAGGTCGCCATAGACCGGGAAGGCCCCTCCTTGCTCCAGTTCCAGCGGAGAGAAATTATCGGCTGCCAGATCCACATCCAAGAGCCTCGTATTAAGATCCAACCCTCCGTTCACGGTCAGATAGGAGCTATCCACGCTATAGATGTGCAAATCATTGAATTTTATATTATTATGCTCCATCACGATAGGCGTTTCACCTAAGTTCAACGTCACTTCGTAGGGTTTGTAAAAGGCACTCACTTCCAGCGGCAGCACTTCGGCGGAGAGGTCCAATTTTTCAGGCAAACCGTCCACCGTGGCCTTAACCTGAGCGATGCCATACAGATCGAAGCTCTCTAATTGCAGGATGCTGTTCACCAATTCAAGCGGGATATCGTCCAAGCGCACATCTGCCCGGATGGCGTGGTCGTATTGTTCCGAAGGCGAGATCAAGAAGTCCGCTGACCGGTTTTCGAGATCCATGCCATCGTACAGGAGGCTGTCCAGCGCAAGGTGCCCTGTTCCGCTCAGCTCGCGCCCGTTCCGTTCCAGGTCAAGTTGCAGCGCGGCATCGGTGCAGAGGTTATCCACACTCATCACGCCATCGGTAATGTTGGTATTGGCCGTGAGCGAGGCGATGGTCTTGCCTTCCGTCATGTTCACCCGCACCGCCGCCGTGGTAGCGGGTATGCGCAGCCCCGCACTGTCGTCCGGATGTTCAATATAGGGGACCGAGACATCCAAAGCCAGGTCCGATTGGAGAGAATCGGACTTCAGCAGCATCGTCAGCTTATTGATATCCAACCCTTTCCGCTCGATGATGGCCTGAACGGGACTGCCTTCCGTCAACTGTATGGCCGCCTGCATGTCGGGGATAAGCTGTCGGAGCGTGTCGAGCATTGTCAAGTCTTGCAGCGAAACAATGGCGTTGACAAACGCCGTGTCCGCGACGGCCGCCAGCATCGGTTGTGCTTCGTTTACCAGCCGGAGCAGATGCATCGGGCTCTGTGCATCGACGGTAAGTCCCTGGGTGACCAGATACAGCGACGTGGTGCTATCCGTCGTGAAGTCCAGGTTCAGATAGTCGATGTCAAAGTCCTCGCCCGCCACGTGAGCAAGCACGTTCTGCATCTGGGTATGGTAGTCCACGTTCATCCGCTCCGGTGACAAGAAGTCCGACACGCGGAACTGGTGTTCCGATTCCGCCTTCAGTTTCAGGTCCTTATCCATCATCGTCACCGGCAGATGCAGGTTTCCGGCCACGGTCTTGTTGGCCAGTTCTGCGTCGAGTGTCATACCGGAGACATTGATTTGATTATAGACGCCGTCGGTCAGGTGCATGGAGAGTTTGCACTTCATCGCGGGAGAATGAGGGTCAATCCCTTTGCCCTGGGCATGTATGTCGCCTGCAATCACCACGTACGCACTGTCCTTGAGGAACGGACTCGCATCCACCTGCTCGACATTCACCATCATATCATAGGCCTCATCATCAATGTCGTAGAATCCATTCAGGGTGGCCCTATTGCCGCGATAATCGGCTTGGCCTGACAAGTCCACCCGCATCGTCTCGATGTTCAGCGTGGCGGCCATCAGGTCCACTTTCGCGCCCAGCGAATCGGAGCGGGCGTGTAATCCGTTCGAGTTAATCAAGTCGGTGTTCAAATCCACCACGGCATCCCCATAGATCGTGTCAAGAGGCAGGTGCAGCGTACCGAGTGTAAGCGAAAAATCCCCGATGTCGAGGCGGCGCGCATCGTAGATGTCGCCTCCCACATCCGCCAACACGTTCGTGGTCAGGGAGCCGGCACGCAAATCCAGTCCCATCGGATTGAGCACGAAGCGCACGTTGCGCAGCTCGCCGTCCGGGATATCGAAGGCCATCGGAGTGGAGGTCGTGTCCGTCGTGTCGGTGGGTGTGGGACGCAGGTCGATGCCCACATACGCATCCGCCATCTTCAAGCCGTGCAGCGGGTACTTCCCTTTCGCGATGTTGAGTTCCGGACTTTTCACCTGCAGATGCTCCACAATGGCGTCGATGCCCACCGCTTCAACCAGCGTGTCGGAATGGACGGTCGTCTGCTCCAGGAGCAGTTGGTCCAACACGATGGAGCGGGCGGTAAAATCTTTGCTTGACACTCCGGGTTCAGGTTTCTTCACGCAGCCTTGCAGTCGCAAAGCATGCGTGTAGAGCAGCGTGTCCTGACCGCGGTGGCCGATGAAGAGGCTGTCTATTTCGATGTGCAGCGGCAGGTCTCCAGTGCCTTTGTAGGCGCGATAGAGAATCATCGGGGAATGGTGGAAGGGGGAGAGATAGAGCCGTCCCAGATCCACGTCCAGGTCTGTCCGCTCATTGATTTCCGTCACGCATCTGTGCAGGACCGCCGTTCGGGCGCTGGGCGTCACCAGAACGACCGTCACGGCTATCAGCAGCAACAGCACAATCCCCAGCACAACACCCAGAATGATGCATGGTATCTTCCAAAGCAGACTTTTTCTACTCACGCCTTGCTCTTCTCCTTTTCAGATTCTATTTATTGTTAATCCCTTGTTTATAAGTTTCTTAAGCTCCTCCTACATACTGGAAACAAGCTGATTTCCCAAACTTGCAAAGATACAATAATTTTCAAAAAGGTGGAAACTTTATCTCAATATTGTGTACTTTTGCGGTCACAAAATCTGTTCCATTATGAAACAACATCCTATCAGGGAAGGATCTAGGCCCCTCTTGGTCGATCGAGCCCATTCCCGAGTCGTCGGCGAACCGTCAAGCAAGCCGGCATTGCTGCTGCTGCACCTCTCCGTGTTCATCGCGGGGTTCACCGGGGTTCTGGGACGGCTCATCGAGCTGGATCCCGTGGTGCTCGTCTGGCACCGGATGACGTGGGCGGCCGCCCTGATGGCATTGTTCCTGCTCCTCCGAAAAGAGATGCGGCATTTCCGTTTCAAGGATGTGGCGCGGATGGGCGGCGTGGGCATGCTGCTCTGCCTGCACTGGATCTTCTTCTACGCCAGCATCAAGGCGTCGAATGTCTCCATCGGGGTGGTCTGCTTCTCCTTAGTCGGGTTCTTCACCGCGCTTCTCGAGCCGATTATCAACCGGCACCGCTTCTCCGTGCGCGAGTTCCTGTTCAGCATTCTCACGGTATGCGGTGTCTATCTCATTTTCCAGTTCGACACCCGATACCGTTTGGGCATTGCCTTGGGAATCGTCTCCTCGGCCTTGTACGCCCTCTTCGCCATCGCCAACCAGCACGTCGGCAAGCACTACGAAGCCAAGAATATGCTCTTTTGGGAAATGGTCGGCGGCATTGTCGTCCTCAGCGTCATCTTGCCGGTTTACAACGCCTTCCTGCCCGTCGGTAAGTTCCTTCCGACGGGCATGGACTATCCCTACATGGCCTTTATGGTGGTGGTTTGCACCATCGGGTTATGTCTGCTGCAAATCATTGTCCTGCAGAAGATTGACGCTTTCACGGTCAACCTCACCTACAATCTGGAGCCCGTCTATAGCATCATCCTCGCGATGCTGATTTTCCAGGAATACCACGAGTTGAACTTCTCGTTTGTCCTCGGCATCGCGCTGATCATCGTCTCGGTGGTGCTGCAGACGTGGTCGAAGGTCAGGGTGAAGAATCCGGCGTGATTTGACTCACGGTGTTATGGTCCAAACCTGCGGCGAAAGACCGTCGCGGCGGTCTTTAGGTTTTACTCCCCTTTTACTCAAACTTTTCTCAAAAACTACCTGGCTCTAAGGTAACAAGGCCCTAATTATTGTGTTCCTCCGTTATACCTCTGATACACCTCCGTTACGAGTACCAGATAAAGCGTGTTTTCGCGGTGTAAAAACATTAGCAGCTAATTGGGCCAGATCGATGACTCGTCCCGTTTCATGATGTAGCGGAAGTCCCAGTCGACTCCACTGGAGAACGGTGCCAGCACCAGCTCGTCGTTGGTGAGCTTTTCCACTATAAACACCCTTCCATCATAGCAACCTCCTTGGATCTCCAGCAACCATTTGCCGGATTCTTTCGAGAGAGTATAACTATGCCACGCTGGGAGACAGTCCGTTCGTGAGTCGAGTATCCACACCTTGTCGTTTGTGAACTCCATACAGATACATCCTTCTGGGATGTACTCCTGCCCAGCGATGGTTATTTCGAACGTCTGCGCCGTGTTGACCCATTGGCCGATAAGAGCGTCTTTGTTCATGTTGTCTTTGCCGCAGGCTGCCATCAGGATGGCGGCGAGGGTAAGGACGGTGATGTTTTTAATGCTTAAATGTTTCATATCTAATACTTTTGATGATTGTTCACTGGATTTGACACACATTTCCCTTTACACCTCATTGGTCGCAAAGAAAGCCGATTTTGTTACATTGAAAATGATTTTTTTTACTTTTGCCGCCTCAAAAGGTGAAATAATAAATATGAGAAAAATTGTTTTGATAATCTTTGCCTTGATAATGCTTTCAGCTTGTCGTGGCAGGCAAACGCAGGCGGAAAGTGCTGGTGCGGCCGTTGCGGATTCAACGGAAGTGATGGCTCAGGAAGAAACGGACTTGATGGCAAGTCATCCCCAAAGCTACAGTATGACGGGTACCATTGGTGAAGACAAAGCCAGCATGGTGCTGGATAAGAACGGCAACGACGTGACGGGTGTCGTCACGCGATGTGACTATTGCGTGCCTATCAACGTGGAATGCACTTGGCAGGGTGACAACATCACAGTGGATGGCGTAAGCCAAGCCGGCTCACATATTGAATATAAAATGACGGTCACAGGCAACAAAGTTCAAGGTGCAGAGATATTGTCTGCCGAAGGAGAAGTCGAAAAGCAAAACGTCACCATGACGATAGAACACGGCCGACCTTGATGGCGTTGTTTCTTGCCCTCAGAGTAAAGACAGGGAACCCCTAACGGGGTTCGGTTTTAAATAATGTGTATTTTTGCGGCAGTAAAATATAAAGACGAAATGCTTGGAGGTTTATTCCATAATTAGAAAAAAATATGATTAAAAAGACAACCGTATTGAAAATAATTTGTTTAATTGCTCTTGCAATAGTTGGTTGTTGTACTTTTGAATTGCTTCAATATGGAAAAGCCATTCAAGAAGAAACGCGAATAAGATTGCAAAAAGAGAAAGATTATTTTTTAGGACTTGAATTCGAAGGGGTTGTTGTTGAAAAAAAATATAATGTTTTTGTCAAAAAAAAACATGAAGATGAATATTCAGTAACACTATTATTGCATCAAATAGAACCAAAACCAAAATTTCCTTATAATAGTAATATTTATTTTGATTATACTTGTGATAGTTTACTAACAATTCATATTCCTCAAAATGTTTATAATCAGATTAAAGAAGGGGATACTATTAAAAAAGAGGTTAATGATTGTAATGTAGTGATAGGTTGTAAATAACCAAAACACAAACCAATATGGTATTAGATAATGCGTGTTTTTGCGGCATAAAAACCGATAACACGTGACACTGTTCCATACGCGAACCAGCCCTTTAGGGCTGAAGGGCTTGGTAGGAATGCTTTTGCCGCCATTATGAAAAAGACCATCATCATCACCGGTGCCACCTCTGGAATAGGGCTTGAAACCACCCGTCTTCTGGCGGGCAAGGGCTATTGCATTCTCGCCGTAGGCCACAGCACCGCCAATTGTGAAAAAGCCGACCGGGATATCCGGTTCGGCATACCTGATGCCGATATCTCTTGGTTCGCTGGAGACTTGATGCAGCAGCGGGAGGTCGTTCGCGTAGCCGGTGAGATAAAAAAACGGCTGAATGAGAACGGCACCGAATCGTTGTACGCACTCATCAATAATGCCGGATGCACCCGAAGCCGGTATATGACCACCGAGACCCAGACCGCGGACGTGCAGCTT
>ONQE01000106.1 GCA_900319925.1 uncultured Bacteroidales bacterium
TTCGAATTATGAAAATTGGAGTGGCATTTTAAGCCATTGCAATGGCAATTGTACCGTTAACATAAGCAACTGTCTCGTCGATCCTGTCAACACTGTGACAAACGGAAACACCCTTTACAACGGTAACTGTTCGACTAATTGTTCCAATTGCTATTACACCAAGACCATTGGCAATGCGCAGGGCATCAACGGGTCGAACATGACCGCCGCGCAACTTGCCACTGCCCTCGGCGATGGCTGGCATGTTGTCAATGGCAAGGCTGTGCCCTACGTTGTTCCGTTTACCTTGAATCAAAATCCTGACGGCTGGACGGTGACCGTCAACGGAGTCCCCGTGACCGTCACCAACGGCACCATCGTCATTTGCGCAGGTAACGAGGTGGTGTTCACCCCGACGTATGCCAACAACGTGAAGAGTGTGACCATCAAAAACGCGTCTGCAACTGGGCCAACCATAAATATATCCGCGACCAAGCAAAACAATGGCACCTGGAAATTCGCCATGCCCGCAGCCAATATGCGGGTGGAGGTGGAATACTTTCCTTATTACACACTGACGCTGGCTAACGACGGTAACGGTACTGCGGCACTGGTTACTCCACTGCCAGAAGAGGTGACCGACTATGGTAACGGTACATACCTTGTGATGGAGACCGTTGAGGTAACCGTTAAGGCAACTGCCAACCCCTATTACCACTTTGTCAACTGGAACGGACAGAATACGGAAAACCCGCATCACATGACGCTTACCAGCAATACGACTTTTACAGCTCATTTCGCTATTAACGAATACCGCCTCGACAGCATCCCGCTTAACTGGACAGTGTTGATCAACAATGTAGCCGCCACGCTGACGCCCTACGGCACTGCACACCCCGACAGCGGCTATGTAATGATTCCCAAGGGTGCTAACGTAAAGATTACCCCGCAGCCTGTCGCGCAAGCTGTAAAGGTGGAAAAGTTAGAGCTGATACCTATAAACGTTTCGGGCATTAAGTCCGATTCCACGGTCCGTGACGGTGATGTCCTTACGGGTACACTTTACTATTCCGGGAAGATTTCCATCGCCGATGGTGCTACTGTAATACTGGATAATCTAACCGTAGAAAATACTAGTTTTACAACAAGGGCAGGCATTAACTGCTTAGGCGACGCCACCATCATCCTGAAGGACGGTACCGTCAACAACCTTACCGGCAGCAACACAAAAGCCGGCATCTACGTACCCGCAGGACATACCCTCACCATCTGCGGCACCGGCACCCTCAACGCCACCGGCTCTCAAGGCGCTGCGGGCATCGGCGCCGGGTCTTCAAATTCTGAGCCTGGCGGCCATATTATCATCACGGGCGGCACCATCACGGCTACGGGAGGTTCATACGCTGCTGGCATTGGCGGCGGAAAGGATCGCTACACTGGTGATATTACCATCACGGGCGGCACTGTCACAGCTACGGGTGATGAAAATGCTGCTGGTATTGGCGGCGGATGGGATAGCGACAACGGCACTATTACCATCATGGGCGGCACTATCATAGCTACGGGTGGTGAAAACGCTCCCGGAATAGGCGCTGGCTTATCCGGCAGTGGTGGCAATATCACCATCACTAACACTGTGACCAAAGTGACTGCCTATAAGGGTGATGGCGAGTACCAATCCGATTGTGACTGTATCGGTAAGAGCTACATTGGTTCGTGTGGCACCGTGACCATCGGCGGCATGATGTACTACGACGGTACTCAATACCGAAACAACGGTTATTCCTTCCTCAGGCAGAATACGATCATTTATCAACCTCTACCGTAACACTATAGAAATATATCCATTGTGAACAATCAACGATAAAAATTAGGAACAATGAAATATATCAAACATATTGTATTAATGGTCTTTGTCTTGGTGATGGCGAATGCATGGGCGCAAAACACTGACCCTACAATCCCCACCCGCACGGGTTCGAACAACCTCTCTTGGACCTTCCAGATGCCTGTGGGGAACCATGTGCTACGTACCACGTGGAAACAGGATGCCGGTCTCGCATACGCCAAGTCTGATACCATTGTCTATCTCGGGGATCCCTTCTCAGGACAGGAACTCACCAATCCCCACGGCATTCCAGTGACCTACAACATCGTCCATAAATCCGGCAACAACTCCGGCAACATCATCAACAGTGAGGGCGTGGTTACCATAAACGGCGTCGGTATCGACACCGTGAAGGCCATCTTTACCGGCAACGACACCCTCCTGGCCGACACGGCCCTGTACATCCTCAATGTTCATACTTATTACACGCTGACGCTGTCGGCTATCGGCAACGGCTCCGTGGAGATTCAAACCATCAACGGTAACAAGACCATAATCCCCAGCTCCAGTATCTCAGTACGGGAGTGCTGCACCAGCGAGTACGGCCAAGATTGCAACAAGCTGTTCGACGGCATCATCACTGGCGACAACAAGTGGTGCTCCGTTGCTGAACCAAAAAAATTCGTTGAATTCAGGACCACCAATGCCGTGCGGGTAAGCGGCTACACGCTGTTTACGGGTGACGACAATGAGACGTGGGGAGCAGGCCGCAATCCGAAGAGTTGGGTGCTGAAGGCTAATCTTGATGGTAGCGATAACTGGACCACCATTGACTCCGTCGCCGACGACGCCACCATGCAGGACATCAACTACACCGCCTACGACTTCGAGATGGATGTTCCCGGCACCTACAGAAATTTCCGTTTCGAGGTGAGCGAAGTGGTTAACGGCACCATTTTGCAGTTGGGCGAGTTGCAACTGTTCTACATAGGAAACACTTTTCCCGATGGTGTGACTCAGGGTGATACTCCTGACACCTATATTGTGGATTACGGCACTGATGTGACCGTCAAGGCCATCCCGGAAGCGGGCTACGCACTCCTGGATTGGAGTGACGATCATAGTGCAGATGCCACCCGCACGGTCACCGTCACTTCTGACACGAATCTCGTCGCCACCTTTGGTTTTCTCACCCCAGGTCTTACACCCGAGGGCGAGTTGACCATCTTTGGCCACAGCTTTGTGAGCGAAACCGGTGAGATCAAGGGCGTGCCGAGCATCACCGAGACAGGTGAATTCACCAAGGTGAGCAGCAGAGAACCTACCACGATTGACCTCTCCACTATTACAGAAGCCTTCACTGCCCAAAACGGCGATACCCTGACGGGCACGCTTGACGCAAAGGTGAAGATTTCCATCGCAAAGGGCGCCACTGTGATGCTGGATGGTGTAACCATCAACGGAACGCATAGTATGAGCTACCTATGGGCAGGAATCACCTGCAAGGGCAACGCCACCATCATCCTGAAGGACGGAACGACGAATAAAGTGACCGGGTTCAATAACGAGTATCCCGGCATCTATGTGCCTATGGGTAGCACACTCACCATCAAGGGCGGTACCGTTGACACAGGCAAGCTCATCGCCGGCAGCAACGGCTTCGCAGCTGGCATCGGAGCGGGACTTAACCATAAATCCTGTGGCAACATCATCATTCAGGGCGGCATTATTGAAGCTACTGGTGATTTATATGCAGCTGGCATCGGTGGTGCGTATGTTTCAAACTGCGGTAATATCGAAATCACCGGCGGAAACATCACAGCCAAGGGCGGTGTAGGTGCTGCCGGTATCGGTTGCGGTCGTGGGGCAAACTGCGGTGCCATCAACATCAGTGGTGGCACTGTCATAGCTGAGGGTGGTGGTGACGCTGCTGGCATCGGTGGCGGCGGCCCAATCGATAATAACACCCAATGCGGCAGTATCACGATTACATCAACCGTAACCAGCGTGACGGCCACGCACGGCACTGGAGCCATTTACAGCATCGGAGCCGGAAAGAATGGCACTTGTGGCACCGTGACCATCGGCAATTCTACGGGCGCAATTAGCATCAGCCCATACACCTATCAGCCGTAACGATTCCATCCAAAGAAGGCAACCACTCCGAGCGAAAAGATAACCTTAAACCTTAAACCCTAAACCTTAAACCTTAACCCCTAAACCCTACCTGCTGTAATACCGTATCACCTTTTCCAACGTCTCCCTGCACACGGGACAGAAATCGTTGTAGATGATGCTGTTCATCGTGCAGTGCAGCGAAGGGCGATAAACCCCTTTGGCCACGTAGCCGCCGCCCTCGTACACGCCGATGCGGTCGTAGTCGGGATGCCCCTTGGCCACGGGCGGCGTGGGAATCGGGGTACCGCTCTCCACCTTATCCTTCCATTTCGAGTCGAAATCCACCAGCGTGGTGAGGTTGGGCTCCGTAGGCTCGACACCCTCCGGGTAGAAGTCCTGCACGGAGACCTCGGAGGTGTAGTACTCGTCGGCCAGACCGCCGATGAGGTGTCCCATCTCGTGAACGACCACATAATCAGGATATTCGCCGTGGTTATAGACGGTGCAGTAGAAGTTGTAGATACCGCCGCCGCCGTACTTCTCGCTGTTGCAGATGATGATGATGGCGTCGTAGGGCGCGTCGTCGGCCACCTCGTGCAGGTTCCACACACCCGGACACATCAGGTAGCGGTCGAGGTCGATGGCATTGTAGGTGCAGTTCAGCAACGTCTTGACATAGAAGTTGTTCTGCGGCTGCGTGATGCCCGACTGCTCGGAATAGCCCTCGATGGCGCGGATGTTCACGTGACGACGGTTCTCCTTGTAGGGCGTGCAGTTCATCACGTATTTGGCGAACCGTTTCATGTCGTAACGGAGCGTCTTGGCATCGCTTTTGGCGTAACCGTCGGGGATGAAGAGGATGTCGATGGCGTTATCCGGCGAACTGCCCTTGTGGAGGTTCATGACGGCATACTCCTTCTTGGCCGCCTGTACGGGCAGATGGGCAGGATCCAGCACCGTGTCTTTCAGCAAGGTGGGCACGTTCTTGCGGTCGTAGGAGGTGAACCGCAGCCGCACGGGCTTTTTCGGCATGGGGATGTTGGCACACTCCTCCATACGGGCGATCTCCGTTTCGCCGCGCTCGGTGGTGCGGTACTCCGTGAAGAGGCAGGAGTAGCTGCGGCTGTAGATCAGCTTCTGCGAGGCCTGGTCGAGCACCTCGACGAGGATGTCGCCATACTGGTAGGGCTCCACCAACTGCGAACGCGTGCCGTTCCAGTGGTTCACGAGCGTGAAATGGTCGATCTGCAATTGCTCGACATTCTTGTTGCCGATATGTAGATAGTTGATCCTCAACGTCTTGTCAACGAAATAGTCGTCGAAATGTTGGGCCTGCGCGAAGGTGAAGCTGCACAGGAGAAAGAATGATATTATGAAAGATTTTAAGTTCATCAAAGTTAAAAAAATTACTGTTGTGAATAAATCAATGTTTCAATCGCTCTTATCATTTGACGGGAGGGCTCAATCCTCTCTTGGAGTTCCTCCGGCTTTACATCGTAAATGCAGTTGTAGTCACTATTTTCCCGCATAGTCTGAAGCTGGCCGAATAAATGGCCAAATTCGGAAGGCAGGATTCCTGTTTTGATATAATGAAGTCCAAATAACGCATGAGATCCCTGGTGTGTGTTCACCTGATGCCTATCATGCACCAACAAGGCGCTCACAGCATGAAAGACCGCATAATACAACCGATTGGCGGCCCCACTCCATAAACCCGCATTCACCAAAGCAATCACTTCGGCAAACGTATTCTTCGATTTTTCAATTTCAAGACGGACTATAGTGTTCCGTTCCTCATCACTCAGACTCATAACAGTATCAATTTATCGTGTTCTACATTTTTATAATAGGGTAAGAAAGTCCATTTCTCCCATTGTTGTTTGGAATATAAATGCGGACTTATCTCCTCACCAATCTCCCATCCCAATTCTCGAAACGGATAGGTGACATCATAGTCAGAGGCTGTAATGATGTCTTTGTCTAGCAAGATAAGCAAGTCCCAGTCACTGCCCTCGTGTGCGTCGCCACGCGCACGTGAGCCGTAAAGCCATAACGAACTGCCCGAAGGCAAAACGGACTTCGCTAATGCTTGTATCTCCTCTATAATCTGATTGTCTGCCATTAGAGCACTCTGAACTGCAAAAATAATACTTTTTCTTCCAAATATAAGGGATGTTGTGACTTTTAAGAATAATTAAGAGAACGATTATATCATCTCACATTCCTTGTTCCCCGTCCTTACGCTTCTTCCGTATCCCGAATTCTATCTTCTTCTCCACGCCCTTGCTGAAGGATTTCAACACGAGGTAATAGACCACAACTCCCAACACGCTGACCCCGACGCTCAGCAACTCGTGGTGGGTGAGCGCGTAGCAGCCGAAGAGCAGCACAAGCAGGACGAGCAGCGGGAGCACGTAGGCGAGCACCACGGCCTTGTTGCCGGCAGAGCTCTCCAACAGCAGCTCCACGGTCTCCCCCACCCTGTATTCCTCGTTCCGTGAGTTCTTCACGGTGATGATCTCCTGCCGCCGGTCGGAGGGGATGCAGATGCTCTTGGCGTGGCAGCCGCTGCATGCGGAGCTCACGATGATTTCCACGCTGATGTCGTCACCATTGACGGCGAGGACGATGCCTTCACGGCAGATGTTGCTTTCTTCGTTGTTCATATTTGTTCGTTATTTCTTGCCTGGCCCACCCCGCGGCCCTATCGATCATAACTACTAACTACTAACTGCTAACTACTAACTAAACAATAGTCGTGCCATCTCCTCCACCTTCGTGATCGGCACGATCTGCAGGTGGTAGTCCGAGGGTCGGATGCCCTTGAGGTTGTATTTGGAGACGAACATGCGGGTGAAGCCCAGCTTGTCGGCCTCGGCGATGCGCTGGGCGATGCGGGTCACGGGGCGCACCTCACCGCTCAGTCCCATCTCGCCCGCGAAGCAGGTCTTGTTGTCGAGGGCGATGTCGGTGGCCGACGACAGGATGGCGGCCACGATGGCCACGTTGATGGCGGGATCCTCCACGCGCAGACCGCCGGCGATGTTCAGGAAGACGTCCTTGGCCCCGAGCTTGAACCGGCAGCGCTTCTCCAACACCGCCAGCAGCATGTTCATCCGGCGGATGTCGTAGCCTGTGGCCGACCGTTGCGGCGTGCCATAGACCGCGCTGCTCACCAAGGCCTGCGTCTCGATCATCATCGGACGGTTGCCCTCCAGAATGCAGGCAATGGCGTTGCCGCTGTAGTCCTCGTCGTGCTGGGAGACGAGAATCTCCGACGGGTTCGTCACCTCGCGCAGACCGTCCTGCAGCATCTCGAAGATGCCCAGCTCGGAAGTGGAGCCGAACCGGTTCTTGATACAGCGCACCATACGGTAGCCGTAGTGCTGGTCGCCCTCGAACTGCAACACGGTGTCCACGATATGTTCCAGCAATTTCGGTCCCGCCAAGGAGCCGTCCTTGGTAATGTGGCCGATGAGAAAGACGGGGCAGGCGGTGCGTTTGGCGAAGTGCTGGAACTCGGCCGCGCACTCCTTGAGCTGGGAGATGGAGCCCGCCGCCGACTCGATCAGGTCGCTCTGCATCGTCTGGATGGAATCGACGATGAGGATGTCGGGCTGCAACGCTTCGATGTGCTTGAATATCTGCTGCGTGCTGGTTTCGGTGAGGACGTAGCAGTGGGGCGCGGGGGCGTCTGAAAGGCGGGCGGCGCGCATCTTGAGCTGCGCTTCGCTCTCCTCGCCGGAGACGTAGAGCACCTTCTGTCCCTGCAGGTGGAGGGCCATCTGCAGCAGGAGGGTTGACTTGCCGATGCCCGGCTCGCCGCCTAACAGCACGATGGAGCCGCGGACGATGCCGCCGCCCAGCACGCGGTCGAACTCCGTGAATCCGGTGGCCGTGCGCGGGAAACGAGTCAGCTCGATGTCGTCGATCACCTTGGGGGTACTCTGCAGGACCACAGGGGAATAGCGCCCTTTCGAGGGCGTGGCGGACTCATGCAGGATGACCTCCTCCTCGAAGGTGTTCCACTCGTTGCATTCGGGACAACGGCCCAGCCATTTCGCCGACTGCGCGCCACAGTTCTTGCAGTAGTACATCGATTTGCTTTTCGCCATAGGGGTTCTGTTTTGGACGGCAAAGATACAAAAAACGGCCTCTTGTCAAGAGGCCGGTACAATTTT
>ONQE01000166.1 GCA_900319925.1 uncultured Bacteroidales bacterium
GGAATTCGTGCGGCGCACTACGATGTCCGATTCCTGAAACCGCTGGATGAAAAGACGTTAGAGGAATTCGCAAACCGTTATCCTGTATGGATTACCGTGGAGGACGGCACCGAGAAGGGAGGACTGTTCTCCGAGATGGCGGAATTCCTTTCCCGTAGAGCCGCATCGTGTCGTGTCTCTGCAAACGGCAATGATGTCCAGTCGCCGGGTTCCCCGAGACTGCTCCACATCGCTCTTCCCGATCGTTTCATCTCCCACGGCGACATCCCGAGTCTGTACCGGGAGGTCGGCTTCGACGAAGAGGCGATAGCGGGGAAGGTGCACGAGGCGTGGAACATGACGGTTTAAGCAGGCGAAACCAAAAACAGGCGGGTTTAAAACAAGCAGAGACGCAATGCATTGCGTCTCTACAGATGAGCGGAAAACGAGACTCGAACTCGCGACCCCGACCTTGGCAAGGTCGTGCTCTACCAACTGAGCTACTTCCGCTGGTTGGAATCGGCGGCAAAAATACACTTTTTTTGATATGGTTCGACACTTTGGTGAAATTTTTTTTTCGTGCTCCCTATTCCATATTTTTTGTATCTTTGGCGGCTCAAATATTAAGGTAAAGAAACTAACCTAATAGGATATATGTCAGAACAGATAAAAGGGAGAATTTCCCAAATCATCGGCGCAGTTGTGGACGTCCACTTCGAAGAGAACGTCACACTGCCCAACATTTACGACGCACTTGAAGTGCGCAAGGAAAACGGCGAGAAGCTGATTTTGGAATGCGAACAGGACATCGGTGAGAACACCATGCGTTGCATCTCCATGGACTCCACCGACGGTCTGCACCGCGGAATGGAAGTGGTCGCCACCGGCCGCATGATCACCATGCCCACGGAGAACATCAACGGCCGCCTGATGAACGTCATCGGCGAAAGCATCGACGGCATCGGCGAGATTCCGTCCAAGAAGCGCAGCGATATTCACCGCATGCCGCCGACATTCGACAACCTCTCCACCTCGCAGGAGGTCTTCTATACCGGCATCAAGGTCATCGACCTGATCGAGCCTTACGCCAAGGGCGGTAAGATCGGTCTGTTCGGTGGCGCTGGCGTGGGCAAGACCGTCCTCATTATGGAGATGATCCACAACATCGCCAAGAACTACGGTGGCACGACCGTCTTCACCGGCGTGGGTGAGCGTACCCGTGAGGGTAACGACCTGCTGCGCGAGATGCTCGAGTCCAAGGTCATCCGCTACGGCGACGCCTTCCTCGAAAGCATGGAAAAGGGCGGCTGGGACCTCTCGAAGGTCGATATGGCGGAGTTGGCCAAATCGCAGGCTACCCTCGTTTTCGGTCAGATGAACGAACCCCCTGGAGCACGTGCCCGTGTGGCCCTCTCCGGCCTCACCGTGGCGGAAGGCTACCGTGACGGCGACGAGACCACCGGCGGCCGTGACATCCTCTTCTTCGTGGATAACATCTTCCGTTTCACCCAGGCCGGCTCCGAGGTTTCCGCTCTGCTGGGCCGTATGCCGTCCGCCGTGGGTTACCAGCCGACGCTGGCTACCGAGATGGGTACCATGCAGGAACGTATCACCTCCACCAAGCGCGGTTCCATCACTTCCGTGCAGGCTATCTACGTGCCCGCCGACGACTTGACGGACCCGGCACCTGCCACCACCTTCTCCCACCTGGACGCCACCACGGTGTTGAGCCGTAAGATCTCCGAGCTGGGTATCTACCCCGCCGTCGATCCGCTCGACTCCACCTCCCGTATCCTGTCGCCCGACATCGTGGGCGAGGAGCATTACAAGACCGCCCAGCGCGTGAAGGAGAGTCTGCAACGCTACAAAGAGTTGCAGGACATCATCGCCATCCTCGGTATGGAGGAACTCTCCGAAGAGGACCGCAAGACCGTGCACCGCGCACGCCGTGTGCAGCGTTTCATGTCGCAGCCCTTCTTCGTGGCCGAGCAGTTCACTGGCATCCCCGGCAAGTTTGTCAACATTGAGGACACCATCAAGGGCTTCAATATGATTCTCGACGGTGAACTCGACCACCTGCCCGAGACCGCCTTCAACCTCGTGGGCACCATCGAGGAGGCTATCGAGAAGGGTGAGAAAGAGTTGGCCGCCGCAAAATAATAGGCTATGAGATTAGAAATCATCACTCCGAGCAGCACCCTGTTCACCGGCGATGTCACGCTGGTGCAACTCCCTGGCATCGACGGCCTGTTTGAGATTCTGAAGTCGCATGCCCCGTTGGTCTCCGCCCTCAAGGAGGGCCGCGTGAAAGTCGTGGACAACGAGGACAAGACGCAGTTTTTCGACATCCGCGGTGGTGTGGTCGAGGTTAGCAAGGACAAGATTCTGCTCTTGGCGGAGTAATTTTCAAGATTAATAACCAAGAGGCGGTCCTGATGCGGGGTCGCCTCTTTTTTGACAATAGTAAAACCGATTATGAAAAAAGCCGACTTTATTGTTATTGCCATTATCGTGGTTTGCCTGCTGCCGTTCTTCCTCTTCGACAGCGTTTATGATGCCTATTGCGCTGCCAACCAGCGATTTCCGTTGTGGATGGCCTTCCTGAAATTCGGCATCTTGGCCACCTTCGGGGAGATGCTCGGCTGCCGCGTGAAAACGGGCCGCTACTATCACGAAGGCTTCGGCCTTGCCCCGAAATTCGTGGTATGGGGACTTTTGGGTATGTGGATTGCCTTGGCCATGAATGTGTTCCGTCTCGGCGTGCCGGCCTTCATGGAGCGCTATGCGGCGTTCAGTGGAATCTCCGCGGCTATGGTGGGACCGATGTCGTGGATGAAGTTCCTCGGCGCCTTCTGCGTCAGCGTCATGATGAACACCGCCTTCGCGCCCGTCTTCATGACCGTCCACAAAATCTCTGACATGCACATCAACGAGCACGGCGGTGCCTTTTCCGCGCTGTTCAAACCCATAGCGGTGAAGCGTCACATCTGCGAGATGGACTGGGGTGTGCAGTGGGGCTTTGTCTTCAAGAAGACCATCCCGCTGTTCTGGATACCCGCGCATACGCTCACGTTCTGTCTGCCGCAGGATCTCCAGGTACTCTTCGCCGCCTTCTGCAGCGTTATCCTCGGCCTTTTCCTCTCCATCGCCGCGATGAAGAAAAAAGCCTGATGACTATTCAACCGTAGAGGCGCAAAATTTTGCGCCTCTACATTCCTTATATAATATATTTTTGAGAGTAAGCGCCTAACCGATGGTCTTCTGCTCCGTGACGACCGGCACTATTGCGTCTTCCACGGAGAGGCTGCCGATGTTCGTCCTGCGCAGGGCGGTGAGGTGTGCGCCGCTGCCCAACGCCTCCCCGAAGTCGCGGGCGAGGGCGCGGATATATGTCCCTTTCGAGCAGCGGACGCGGAAGACGATGTCGGGCAGCTCGAAACGGGTAATCTCGAACTCATAGATGGTGATGCTCTTGGCCGTCAGCTGTGCCTCTTCGCCACGGCGGGCGATGAGGTAGGAACGCTCGCCCTGATGCTTCACGGCGGAGAACACCGGCGGTACCTGCTGGATGTCGCCGGTAAGTGCGCGCACGGCCTCTTCGGCCATCTCGCGGGTGATATGCTCGTAAGGGTAGGTGGCATCAATGGGCTTCTCCATGTCGAAACTCGGGGTTGTCGCGCCCATGCGAAATGTGCCGGTATAGGTTTTCTCCTGCGTTTGCAGCGCATCGACCTGCTTGGTCATCTTGCCTACGCAGATAATCAGCAGTCCGGTGGCCAACGGATCGAGTGTGCCGGCATGGCCGACTTTCACGTGGTGGCCGGCAATCCGTGACGCCATCTTGCGCACTTTGCCCACCACATCGAAAGAGGTGCAATTGTAGGGCTTGTCTATCAGCAGAAGATCACCTTCGGGATTGATTTCCAACCCCGGCAGGTCAAAGGAAACATGGTGGAACTTCCGGCTCTCTTTCATAAGCTGAGGATGATGGCCAAGATGCCGACAATCAGGCAGTAAACGGCGAACCAGATCAGTTTGCCCTTCTTCACGATGTTGATCATCCATTTGCAGGCGGCGCATCCTGTGATGAACGCCGCGAGGAAGCCGACGATGAGTGCCATCGGCGAGATACCGTCCATAGCGGTGCCGAAGCCCTGTTTCGCGATGTCCATCACGTCCAAAAGCGCTTCGCCCAGTACCGGCG
>ONQE01000107.1 GCA_900319925.1 uncultured Bacteroidales bacterium
AAGCCGGCGTTCATACAAATCTGTACAAAGTTGTTCGGTATTTTGATTTTGGCGATTGGTTTTAAATTGATGACATTCGGTGTCGTCGGGCTTTTGAAAGGCATGTAAAGGCTTTTGCAATTTTCTCGGTATTTCTTGTCATCGGTTTCGTTTAATTTTGCGTGACAACCGCCATGGTTTTCTGTTGCAATCAACGGCAGACATGGTTGAGGATATCCGCTATTTGCTGGCTTTGTACTCAAAGTTGTTCGTGACGTGTTCGCCGCCGATTACGGTTGCGCTGTTTATCGGGATGACGCAGGGATATACGGCGGAAGAGCGTTGGGAAACGGCGCGAAAAGGTTTGAAAATCGCCGCCGGTATTTTGCTGACGGTGCTGATTTGCGGTAATCAGATTTTCGAGATAGTCGGCGTGGCAACGGACGGGTTACGGATTGCCGGCGGGTTGATTTTGCCCAGACTTTCGTAACCGGGATATCCATCTGGCCTAATGGAAGATTGTGCGACAGGCTGTGATTCCGCGACATCGGACACAGCTTGTCGTATCCTTGCTGCGGGTTTATTACCATCACGAATTGTCATTATTGTTATGAAAAGAGAATTGATATTCAAAAATGAGGAACAGGAGTTGATGCGCGTTGCCGAATTCATGGAGAGCGTGTGCGACGAACTTCAACTCGACATGCACCTGGCCATGAAGCTGCAGTTGGCCATGGAGGAGATGGTGACCAATGTCATCTTCTATGCCTAAACGCCTGTGTGGCGGCGAAGGAGGATGCGGACACCGAAACCAATCCGATGGACCGCGAGCAGGGCGGAATGGGCATCCTTATCGTGAAGAACATCATGAATGAGGTCTCCTACCAACGGTTAGGCGAAACGAATCAGTTGACCATGAAGAAAAAATTATAACATTCACGCTAAAAAATAGAACATCAAAATATTATGACTGAGATCATTAAGGAAGAAGGAAAGACAGTTGTCAAAACAGGTGCGCGCATCGACACATTGAATGCCGCGCAATTCGAACAAGAGATCCAGCCCGCTTTGGAACAAGGAGTCAATTTGGAGATTGACTGCTCGGAGTTGGGTTACATGGCCAGTTCCGGTCTGCGCATCCTGCAGGCCACGATGCGTACCGTCGTCCGCAGTCTTGGCGGCCAGATGAAGCTGACGCACGTGAACGACGATATTTTCGACATCCTGAAGATGACTGGATTCACCAGGCACATCACTGTCGAAAGGGCATAGTGTTGTATGGCCAGCATATTTAACAAGGAAGCTCTTGACGCGCTTGACGACCGCAGCGAAGACAAGGAGATGGCGCGTGTGGCGTCTCCGAAACTCCGCCTTGTGCTCGCCGCCATGGTCGCCATGATTGTCGTGGTGCTTTTCTGGTGCTTTTTCGGGACCATCAATTACAAAGTCACCGCGCAGGGGGTGGTTTTCCCGTTCGGGGAGGCTGCGCCCGTCAGTGTGCCCTACGAAGGAACGGTCAGCCGTTGCCTGGTCGGACACGGCGATGCGGTGGCATACGGGACTCCGGTCGTGGAAATCCGCACACCGCTCTCCACCTCGGCGGTGGTTGCGCCGCGCGACGGCGTGGTCATCTCCACCCTCCAGCCCGGCACTTTGTTCAAGGCCGGGGAGCCGGTGGCCTGGCTTCTGCCCCAAGCACAGAAGATGACGGGCCGCGAAATGCTCTGCTATGTGACGTATGACGGACTGCGCGACCTCAAAACGGGCATGCAGGTGCAAGTCACCCCCGCCAACCGGCAGCGTGAACGCTGGGGATATGCCTGCGGCACCGTGGTGGGCATCGAAGAGTACCCGACCAACCGCCAGGAAATCGTCAACCGCGTGAAACTCGACCCCTTGGCCTCGTTCATCGAAGACGGACAGGCGGTTTACGAGGTCCGCGTCACCTTGGATGAACAAGACGGCAAGCTTGTCTGGAGCCGCGAGAAGAGCAAGGACGTGATAATCGGCAACGGCTCCCTTTGCGACATCCAGATTATCACCCACAAAAAACCGGTGTGGCGTGTGCTCATCGGGGCTGTCGAAAATGCCACCGAAACAGTAATGGGAAATTAAGTAACAACTATGGGCAAGAACAAACTGGCGAAGGTGCCGATGGTAATGCAGATGGAGGCTGTGGAATGTGGTGCCGCCTCGTTGGCTATGATCTTGGCCTACTACGGGAAGTGGCTGCCGTTGGAACAAGTGCGCGCCGACTGCGGGGTGAGCCGCGACGGTTCCTCCGCGAAGAGCATCCTCAAGGCTGCCCGCAACTACGGCTTTGACGCCAAAGGTTTCCGGATGCCTCCCGAAGCCTTGGAAGGCAAACAACCCGCCATCATCCACTGGAACTTCGAACATTTCGTGGTCTTCCGCGGCTTCGACCGCAAAGGGTACGCCTGCCTCAACGACCCCGGTGTAGGACCTGTGAAGTATCCCCTTGAAGAGTTCCGCAAACATTTCACAGGAGTCTGCCTGACCTTCAGCCCGACGGAGAAATTCGAAAAGAGCGGCCAGCAGACGAGCATCCTCTCCTACATCCGCAAGAACATGAAGGGCGCTCGCGAAGCGTTCTGGCTCACGTTTGTCTTTGCCCTGATAACCGCTTTCGTGGCTCTTGTCACCCCGCTGTTCACCCGAATCTTCTTGGATGAAATCCTTTCGGGGAATAAAAACGACTGGGTGCCTTACTTCTTCACAGGGATGGGCGCGGTGGCGTTGTACCAGTTCTTCGTGGTGCTGCTCCAGAGCCGCTACTCCAAGCGGGTGGCAGGTTCCCTGGCCCTGAAAGGCAACAAGGAGTATCTGTGGCACCTCTTACGGCTCCCCATGTCGTTTTTCGCCATGCGGCATGTGGGCGACCTGCAACAACGCATGCACCTGAACCAAACCATCACCCATTCTTTGGTTGAAGTGCTTGCTCCTCAGGTGATTAACGTGATGCTGCTGGTGCTTTATGTCGCGCTGATGTTCTCCTACCCCGTATGGTTGACTCTCATCGGCATCCTGGCGGCAGCCTTCAACCTGTTGATGGTGAAATATTTCGCCGACAAACGCCTTAATCTGACACGTTCGATGGAGCAGAGTGTGGGGAAGTACGTCTCGGCGACCATCTCCTGCATCGACAATATGGAGAGCATCAAGGCGGCGGGCGCCGAAACCGGTTTCTTCAAGTATTGGAGCGGGCTTTGGGCGCATAAGTTCAACGTCAACAACAATGTCGCCAAGGAACAGGTGTGGGCGTCGATACTGCCTCTGGCAGCCACGGGACTGGTGAATGTCCTCGTGTTGGTGTTGGGGGCCATGCTGATTATCCGCGGCGAAATGACCGTCGGTATGCTCATGGCCTTCCAAGGTTTCATGGGCGCGTTCCTGGCTCCTGTGAACGATATTGTGAACGCCTCCCAGACCATCGTGGAGATGCGCAGCCAGATGGAACGTGTGGAGGATGTGATGAAATACCCTGAAGACCACCGCGACATGGAAGGCGAGGTGATACAGGGCAAGTTGGGCGGCCTTCTGGAATTGAAACATCTGACGTTCGGCTACTCCCCACTGCAACCGCCGCTTATCGAGGATTTCAACCTGCGCGTCGAGCCGGGGCACAGCGTGGCCTTTGTCGGGACATCCGGTTGCGGCAAATCGACGTTGGCCAAGCTCATCTCCGGACTTTACAAGCCCTGGAGCGGGGAAATCCTGTTCGACGGCAGGCCTATCGAGAGCATTTCCAACGAAGAGCTGACTAATTCGGTGGCCGTCATCGACCAGAATGTGGTGCTCTTCGACGACACCGTGGCGCAGAACATCCGCATGTGGGATCCCTCCATCGAGGATTTCACCATGATGATTGCCTGCAACGACGCGGAAATCCGCGCCGACATCGTGAGCCGTCCGGAAGGTTTCGCTACGCGGATTGTCAGGGGCGGGCAGAATTTCAGCGGCGGACAACGCCAGCGCATCGAGATAGCCACAGCACTCGCCAAGGAACCCGCCATCCTCATCATGGACGAGGCCACCAGCGCTCTCGACCCCAAGACCGAGGATGAGGTGATGACCCGCATCCGCCGCATGGGCCCAACGCAGATCATCGTCGCCCACCGCCTCTCCACCATCCGCGACTGCGACGAGATCATCGTCATGGACCAAGGCAAGATTCTGCAGCGCGGCCGGCATGAGGAGTTGATCAATGAAGAAGGGTTTTACCGGGAACTGATGAGGAGTGAGTGATTATGGTTTACGGTTTAGGAGTTATAGTCGGAAATACCCCAATATAATTGAACATAATTCCTTAAGCAGCCCCGTCAGGGGCAAGAGCTCGGTAGCCAGGGGTCAGGCGAGAGGAACGAACGCTGCAACCCCTGGGAGAAAAAGAGGAGGAAATGAATTGTGAATTGATATAGATATAGAATGGCCATATATTTGAACCAAATAAACAAACGTCGGGCGGCGGAGCGCGCTGCCAGGGCTGATGTGGACGAGAAGACGAATGAACGGCTCGGCCTCATCGGCAAGAAGCGTGTGCTCCCTCAAGACGACGAGAGTGCGTTGCGGCAGTTGCTCGAAGCCCTCGGGATAGTGGATTATGAGCTGGAAGACAACGACATGCTCTCGCCCGAGGAACAGCTGACCGGCATCCTCCGTTCGCGCGGTATCATGATGCGCGACATCCAGCTCCGGGGAGAATGGTGGAAGGAGTGCATCGGGCCGCTTTTAGGCTACTCCAAAGACGGTCGCCTGGTCGCGCTCACCCCGACAAAAACGGGTTTGGGCTACCAGTATCGCGACCAGGACGGCATCGTGCGCAAGGTGGGACGTCGCGAGATGGCGGAAGCGCTGGAACCGCGGGCTATCACCTTCACGAAGGCTTTGCCCCTCAGACCCCTCAAGGTCAAGGATCTTGTTCGGTTCATCTGGAGTTCGTTTTCCGGACCGAACACCCTGCTGCTTGTGATATGCGCCCTTGTGGTGGTGCTGCTCGGCATGTTCACCCCCATGGCCAACAAACTCATCTTCGACACCGTGATTCCTACCGGTGACGCATCCGGCCTGCTGCCCATCACCGGCCTTCTCATCGGGGCAACGGTCAGCACGTTGCTGTTGACGCTCACCCGCAATCTCTACATCATCAGAATCCGAAACATCGCCGAGATGCACGTGCAGAACGCCGTGATGGCCCGCACATTCCTACTCTCTCCTACTTTTTTTTCGAAGACATCCAGCGGTGAACTCTCTGAGAAGCTGAACAATGTCTCCACAGTCGCCTCACTCGTCAACGAAACGTTGGTGGGCGTGATTTTGAGCGCCATTTTGAGTGTTATCTACCTCATTCAAGTGCGAATCTATGGCGGCAAACTGTTCTGGCCGGCGGTGGTCGTGATTGTCGCGCAGAGCATCGTCCTTCTGTTGAGCTACCGTCGCTCCGTCACGGTGAGGAACAATTATACCGAACGCGCCGCCAAACTCAGTGGTCTGGAATATAACCTTTTTGCCGGCATCCAGAAGTTGAAGCTCACCGGCAGCGAGAACCGAGCCTTCGCCCGTTGGCTCGACCATTACAGCGACACGGCCCGCTTCCTGTACAATCCGGCATTCAAGAGTCGTCTTTACCCAGCCCTCACTGCCGTCCTCGGCATCGGCGGCACGATGTTCATCTTTTGGAGCACACTTTCCAACGGCGTTTCCACTTCCGACTACATTGCCTTCAGCTCGGCTTTCGGCATGATAACCGCCTCGTTGGTGCAGCTCAACGGGATATTGCCGACATTGGCGCAAATCAAACCGTTGCTCGAAAGTGTGGCCCCCATTTTGGATGCGGTACCCGAGATGGAGGAAAAAGCCCCGCAAGTAGAGGATCTCTTCGGGGGCATCGAGGTGTCGGGCGTCTCTTTCCGCTACGAGGAGGACGGCCCGATGATTCTTGACAACCTCTCCCTCAAGATTGAACCCGGCGAGTATGTGGGCATCGTCGGGAAGTCTGGCTGCGGCAAATCCACGCTGATGAGACTGCTGCTCGGATTCGAACAGCCCTTGACCGGCGGCATCTACTATGACAACTACGATTTGGCAAAAGTCGATAAAACCTCGTTGCGCCGCAAGATAGGCTGCTGTCTGCAGAGCGGAAGCCTCTTCACGGGCGACATCTTCCACAACGTCACCATCACGGCTCCGTGGGCCACGCGCGAGGAGGCTTGGGAGGCTTTGCGGATGGCAAGTCTCGAAGACGATGTCCGCAAAATGCCGATGGGACTCTTCACGTTGGTCAGCGAGGGCGGCGGTGGGTTGAGCGGCGGACAGAAGCAGCGCATCCTCATCGCCCGCGCCCTCATCTCAAAACCCGACATCCTCTTCTTCGACGAAGCCACCTCGGCCCTCGACAACATCTCCCAGAAGGCCGTCAGCGACAATCTTGACGAACTGATGTGCACCCGAGTGGTCATCGCCCACCGTCTCTCCACCATCCGCCATTGCGACCGCATCATCGTGCTTGACAAGGGCAAAATCGCCGAAGAGGGAACTTTCGACGAGTTGATGGAAAACAAAGGGCTGTTCTATGAAATGAGTCTCAGACAAATATAATATATCCAATTGAATATGAACAATATCCGAAATATGATGCTCTTGTTGGCGGCTCTTACCCTGATGATGGGCTGCGGCGGGAAGGCAGATCCGAAGGCGAGTGCCGAAATGCCCCAAACAGCAGAGAAGACGGCCGTTTCCGACGAGGATATGCAAGGCGCGAGGCTGACCACGATGGGCAAGGTGGTGTCCGCCAGGTACGCCGACTTGGCGTTCGAAACCGCACTGCCTATCGAGCGTGTGCTGGTCAGAAACGGACAGCATGTCAAGCAGGGACAAACGCTTGCCGTATTAGACGTTTTCAAACTGCGCAATGCCATTGAACAGCAGGAACAAGCCATCGAGAAGGCGCAGCTGGAGATGGAACAGGCCGATTTGAAAATGCAGGATGTGATTATCACGCAGGGCTATGATCCCGACAAGGCCTCCTCCGTCCCCGAAAAGGTGCGACACAACGCTGACGTGAAGTCCGGTTACGCCTTGTCGAAGAGTGAACTTGCGGCAGCGCGCACACGCCTTGCCGCCGCCCAACATGAACTGCGAAGCGGGACGCTGACCGCCCCGTTCGACGGCGTGGTGGCCAACCTCAGCGTCCAGGCCCACCAGCTGGCACAGCCCGGTCAGGTGGTCTGCCGCGTGATCGATGACAAGGAGATGGAGGTCGAGTTCCATGTGATGGAGGCCGAGCTCCCGCTTTTCAGGACGGGAACTGAGGTCACGGTCGTCCCGATGGTCGACAAAACGGCTCGTTACAAGGCTGTGGTCAACGAAATCAACCCGGTGGTCGATGCACAAGGCGCAGTCTCCATCCGTGCCCGCCTTACCACGGCCACAGAACTGTTCGACGGGATGAATGTGGAAGTGAGTACAGTGCAGCGATGAAAATCAGTGATTAGTGACTTGTGATTAGTGATATGTAACTTATGAATTGTGAATTAAAACGGATGGTGTGGGTGTTTGTGGTGGCGTGTCTCGCGTCGGGGGCGGCGTATGCGCAGCAGAAGGTGGTGCTCGACCTGGAACGCACCGTGCGTTTGGCCACCGACAGTTCGCTCACGGCGCAGAAATACCAGAGCGTGTACGACATTTCGCGCTATCAATACTTGTCGTGGATTGCCACCCGGAAGCCGCAGATCTCCTTGGAGGCCACCCCTTTCCTGCATGAACGATACATGACCCAGCGCTACCTTTCGTTCGAGGACATCGACGAGTACCGGATGCAGCAGGACCTCTATTCCCAGGCTGGCATCACCATTACGCAGGCTATGGAGCCGTGGGGAGGCGAATTCTATGGATCTTCGAAATTCGGTTACCTTCACACGTTCGGCGAGATCAGCCAAAACCAGTTCATGACCATCCCGATTGCAGTGGGCTACCGTCAGAATCTGCTTTTCTACAACCCTTGGAAATGGGCAAAGAAGATCGAGCCGTTGAAGCTCAGCCGTGCCGAGCAGGAACTCTCCTACGGCATTGAGACGGCAAGTGAGCAGGCGGTGGAGAAATTCTTCACCTTGGCCATGGCCCAAGACGGCTTGCGCATGGCGGAGAAGCTTCTCGCGTCGTGCGACACCATCTACGCCATTGCCGAGCGTCGTTTCAACATCGCCAGCATCTCCAAGGCGGAGCTCTCCATGCTCCAATTGGACAAGACTAACGCCCGTATTGCCCTCGCCAATGCGCGTATCGCGTACACACGCGCTATGCAGGAGTTGGCGACTTACCTCGGGATGGACCGCTCCACTTACCTCGAGCTGGAAGTCCCCGACCTTATGCAGGGGTTGCGCGTCGATACAGAGGAGGCATTGCGATACGCCCGCGAGAACAACCCCCGATATATGGAAAGCCGTCAGGCCACAGAGGAAGCACGCCGCGATGCCGCAAAAGCCCGTGTGGAAAAGAATCTCAACCTGAGTCTGGATGTCAGCGTAGGCCTTAACCAGGTGGCCTACCGCTTCGTGGATGCCTATATGCACCCGCTTTTGCAGGACGTGGCCATGGTGACGCTCTCCGTGCCGATAGTCGATTGGGGGAAGCGCAAGAACGCCTATATGGCCGCCTTGAGCAAGGTGGAGGCCGCTGAACGTACTCGATGTGATGCTGACGGTCAACGATTTCAACGAACAGCAAACCATAGTGGAGGCCTCTCAAGAAGCACTGAACATCGCGGAAGATGCCTACAACCAGACCCTGCTCCGTTTTATCAAGGCACAGGCGAACACCACCGACCTCTCATTGGCTCAAACGAACTGGCTGACCGCCCAGCAGAACAAAATCGCCAGCCTGCAGAATTATTGGATCACCTACTACCGTCTGCGCCGCCTGACCCTTTATGACTATCGGCAAAGACAAGTCATTCGGTACGTCCGAAAATAGAATTTCCGCAAATCCCCGCTGATTTGTCAACAGTTATAATTGAAAGTGATTTACCCAATTAAAAAATTAAATGATTATGGAAAAAATGACAAAAGAACAAGTTGAGCAAAAGAAAGAACAGCTCGTGAAGTTATTAAAAGAAGCTCAGGTCCTGAAGGACGAGCTCATGGCCGTGGGGGAATGGCCTCTCGATGAGGACGATCTCGACAACGTCGCCGGCGGATTCTTCATAGGTGGTCAACAAAATGACTGGATATAATCCTTGTTGATTGTCGTTAGATGCTCACCGCCACCTGCGCCGCCAACATCTCCTCCACCTCCTCCTTTCGGTATTCGGATAACTTAATCGTATAGTACCGATCGTAGTCGGGGTGGAGGACGCAGAGAATCATGGAGGAGACCTTCATGCCGTACTCCGTTTCGAGGATGTACTTGTAGAAACTCTGCTGGAGCTCGTAGTGGTAGTAGCTGGAGTTGTCAAGATGGGCGAGGATGGATAGTCCCTGTCCGGGACCGTATTTTTTCGGGTATCCGTCGATGATGAGGTTCTTGCTGCGCTTCCAATCGACCATCACGAAGCTGCCGTCGGGCTTGCGGAAGAGCGCATCCACGGTGCCGGCGATGCCGTACTGTGGAAGTGTGACGATCTTCTCGGCATCGTAAAAGGTAAGCCCGCGTCGCACAATCTGCTCTTCGTGGAACTTGCGGAAGAGTCGGAACTCCTTGAACTCCTCCTCGTGAGGTTTCCCCTTTAGGAAGTATTCGATCTGCTGGTGCATGAAGGTGCCGCGCTCGGAGGGCTCAAGCATCTTGCGGACGACCTCCTCGCGGCTTTTTCCCGATTCTTTCATGAACTTCTCGATGTAGGCCTCTTCGTCGAAAAGCGGGAAGAACTTCTCGATGAGGGTGGTCACGGAGGTGTAGTCGGCGGAACCTGTGGTGTTGCGGGCATCGGCGTACGTGTGCGTGGCTTCGCTGAAGACGATGTCAGGATGTTGCGTCTGCGGCGTGGGGGAGTGCCCCGCCTTGACGGACGCCACCAAATCCCCGAGATAGTCGGGCATCCCGAACGACTGAATGTGGAGGTATTTCTCGCGAAGAAGGTTCCGTTCCATGGTCACCGCCTCCCGTTGTGTCCACCGCTTTTGAGGTTTCACGATTCCGTCGAGTTTTCCGTTCCCTCCTTTCAATACGGCGACAATCCGCCGGAGGAGTTCCACGCAGGCGTCGGGCTGTTCGCACACCTGCCGCTCGGTGAACCGCACCACCGCCCAGCCGCAGTTGTTGAAGTAACCGTCGCGAACCCCGTCTTTGCCTTCCGTGTAGTGCATCGGGAATCGGTACCATCCATGATACGGCGCGTCAATTTCCACGTCAACGCAGATGCCGTTCTCCTCGTCCACCAATGCCATCGCCGGCTCGTATGGGATGGCACGGCAGGGTACGGGCATCGACACCTCACAGCGGAGCATGGACTCCAGGTCGCTACTGCGAATGGCGCTCTGGAGATGCACATCGGAATATCCGTGGACATCAGAGCGTTCACGTAGCGGGAGTATGGTCTCCGCGTATTCCGTTGGCCAGGAGATGATTGGGTATGATGGTGCCATAGTTTTCGTTATCATTGCCCCATACTGCGCCTTCGGCTTGTGTGGGGTTACATGCACTGCGTGCGTTTTGTCTCTTCGAGGTCTCAGGGGTGGCAGCGCTCGTGCCTCGCGCCTTACCCCTGGCTACCGAGCTCTTGTCCCTTCGGGACTGTTTAAGGAATATTTTTCAATATGTATTTTCGGTACAACTGCTAACTGCTAACTACTAACTACTAACTGTCTTCAAACTTCTCCAGCAATATCCCGAAGCTTTCGATGCCTTCCACCACTTCCTCCCGCATCCCTTGCGTGACCGTGAAGGTGTATTCGCCGTTGAAGGGGAAGCGTACTTTCGGCTGGAAGAGGAACTTGTTGTCCTTCAGGCGACCGTTGCCCTTGCCGGTCCAGTTGCCGAACTTGTCGCAGAGGATGAAGCCGAGCGTGTCCTGCTCGCTGTGGCCGTCAGGGTACTTCGTTTTCATGAAGACATAGAAGTTCTGCGTCGCGAAGTCGGTGGTGTTGCGCAGCTGGATGTACATATTGTAGTACTGCATGGAGTCTTCGATGTTCATCTTGAAATACAGCGGCTTGTCAACTGCCCATTTCTCATGCGGCAGCGTCTTGACATCGCCGTAATAGATTTTGTGGTGGCAGCTGGAAAACAGCAGCGTCATAGTTGCGAAAAGGAAGAAGAGGGTCCGTTTCATAGCCGTTAGGAATCTGCGATGTGTTTGAGTTCTTCGGCGCTCACGTTGCCGCCCTCCTCCATCTTCTTCTGGTTGACGATGGAGAAGCTTTCGAGGTTCTCGGGCATCTTGCCCTGCTCGTTCATCTTGATGATCTGCTTCACGCGGTCGAGGGGGATGGAGAAGAGGTTGTTGGGGTCGTCCTCGTAGGCGTACCACACGAGTTTCTTGAAGATGTCGATCTTGTTGTATATGCCCTTGCCCTTTTGGGTCTTGAGCACGGTGCGGGCGGAGGGGAACTCCTTGAGCTCGCGCTGGTAGGTCTCCTGCTCGAAGTTGAGGCAGCACTTGAGTTTGCCACACATGCCGGCGAGCTTCTGTGGGTTGAGGGAGAGCTGCTGGGTGCGGGCGGTGCTGGTGGAGACGGACTGGAAGTTGGTGAGCCATTGCGAGCAGCAGAGCTCACGGCCGCAGGAGCCGATGCCGCCTAATCGCGCTGCCTCCTGGCGGACGCCGATCTGCCGCATCTCAATGCGGATATGGAACTGCTCGGCCAGAATCTTGATGAGCTCGCGGAAATCCACGCGCTCCTCGGCCGAATAGTAGAAGATGGCCTTCGTGCCGTCGCCCTGGTACTCCACATCGTTGACCTTCATCTTCAGGTCGAGGTCCCAAGCCGTATAGCGCGACGAGAGCATGGTGGCGTATTCCTTGTCAACGGTGGCGATCCACTCCTCGATGTCGGCGTAGCGGGCGTGGCGGTAAAGCTTCTTGGTGATATTCTCGATTTTCACACGCTTGGCCTGCATCTGCCGTTGTACCTGCAGACCGAGCATGGAGACGATGCCGATGTCGTGGCCCGGGCTGGACTCCACGGCCACGATGTCGCCCACCTTGAATACCACGCCGGGCGGCAGCAGGTAGAAGTCTTTGTGGCTGTTCTTGAAACGCACCTCCGCGATGGGAAACTCCAGATAGTCGAGCCCGATTTCCAGCTTGTCCATCCAGTTGTAGGAGGGCAGCTTGCAGGAACTGTACTGATATTTGTCGCAGTGGGCGCGCTCGGGGTTCGGGGTGTCCTTCAAACCGCGGGTATGGAAGATGTTGCCGGCAATTTGGTCGGCCTCGTAGGAGACGCCCGTGCGGATGTCCATGTTGAGGTAGGGTTCCCAGTCCTCGCCGGTGGGCACGTTGCTCTCCAGGTCCTGCTTGTCGATGGGTGCGGTCTTCTTGCGCATCATCTTGGTTACCTCTTCCAGCTCCTCGGCGGTAAGGGTGTCGTAGTATTCGCGGTCCTCGTCGCTTTCGTCATCGCTGTGGTCGAGGGTCGGGTCTTTGAGAAGTCGTTCACCTTTGGCCTTGTTGCGGTCGCGGCGGTTGTTGTTCTTACCGCCGTTGTCTTTGCGGTTGCCTCCGTTCCCGTTCTGGCCTTTGTTGCCTCCGTTTTGGGATTTGTTATCCCCGTTCTGGGTCTTGTTGCCTCCGTTCCCGTTCTGGGTCTTGCCGCCGCCTTCACCCTTCTCTTTTGCGGGCTGTCCCTGTGGTTTTGCGGCATTGCCCTTCTCCTTCGCGGGTTGTTCCTGCGGCTTGTCCTGTTTCGCCTCGCTCTTTTCCGGGTTGGACTCAACGTTCTTGTTGTCAGCTATATTTGCGTTTGCGTTGTTCTCTCTTTGAGGGCCCGCTCCGTCGTTTCTGCGGTGGTTTCTTCGTCTGTCGTTGTCGTTTCTCATTCCAAAAAATTTAAGCGGCAAAGATACGATTTTTTTGTTTAAGGTTGAGGGGGTAAGGTTTAAGGTTTAAGGTTTATGGTTTATAGTTTAATGTTTATGGTCAGATTTTCTATGATTTTCTAAGATTTCTACGCGAAGCGTACTAATTATTCCGCGAAGCGTACCCAATTTATTCCGCGAAGCGTATCCTAAATGAAAAAACGGGTACCGATAAATCTACCGATCTCCGTTCCTTAACCCCTAACCCTTAACCCTTAAACCCCAAAAAAAGGGGGATCCGGAAGGGTCCCCCTTTTTTATCAATTCTCAATTATCCATTACTTCTTCTCCTCGTTGTGGCCTTTCTTGTCCTTTTTCAGCTTCAGCAAGTCGTAAGCCAACGGGTTGGACACGAAGATGCCGGAGTAGGTACCGAAGGCGATACCGAGGAACATGGCGAACACGAAGCCGCGGATAACCTCGCCACCGAAGATGAAGATCACCAACAGGGTGACCAAGGTGGTGGCGGCGGTGTTCACGTTACGACCCAAAGTGCCGTTGATGGCGCTGTTGAAGTTGTCGTAGTTGCTGCGCTTCGGATAGAGGGCCATGTTCTCACGCACACGGTCGAAGATAACCACCACGTTGTTGATGGAGTAACCGATGACCGTCAGGATGGCGGCGATGAAGTTCTGGTCGATCTCCATCGTGAACGGCAGCACCTTGTAGAACAGGGAGAACATACCGATGGTCAGGAAGGAGTCGTGGAACAGGGCGAAGACACCGGCCATACCGAACTGCCAGTTGCGGAAACGGATGGCGATGTAGATGAAGATGAGCACGAGGGAGGCCAACACCGCCCAGATGGCGTTGCGCAGCAACTCCTTGGCCACGGTCGGTTGGATCTTGGTCGAGGATTGGATACCACGCTCATCGTTGGTCAGGTGGGTGAAGTCGTACTCGTTCAGGTTCTGCTTGTCATAGAAACCCTTCAACGCGTTGTAGAGTTTATGCTGGCACTCTTCGTCAACCTTCACGTCGTTGCTCTCGATCTTGTAGTTGGTGACGATACGCACCTGGTTGTTGCTACCGAAGGTCTTGACCTCGGGAGAACCACCGAATTCCTTGATGACCGCCTCACGGACGTCCTTGGTGACGACATCCTTGTCGAAGCGAACCACGTAGCTGCGGCCGCCGGTGAAGTCAACACCGCGTTGCAGACCGAGGGTGCAGAAGGAGATGATGGAGATGACGGCCAAGGAAGCGGAGATGATGTAGCAAACCTTGCGGACCTTGAGGAAGTCGAAGTGGGTGTTGGTGAAAGCGTTGATGGTGGCGGCAGTGCCCACGGAGAAGTCTTTGCCTTTCTTCAGACGGGCCTCGATGATCACGCGGGAAACGAGGATGGCGGTGAAGAGGGAGGAAAGGATACCGATGATCAACGTGGTGGCGAAACCTTGGATGGGACCGGAACCGAAGATGTACAGCACGATAGCCGTGATCAAGGTGGTGACGTTACCGTCGATGATGGCGGAGTAGGAGTTCTTGAAACCTTCGTCCACCGCCACGCGGATGCCCTTGCCGGCGCGCACTTCCTCGCGCACACGCTCGTAGATAATCACGTTCGCGTCAACGGCCATACCCAAGGTCAGGACGATACCGGCGATACCAGGCAGCGTCAGGACGGCGCCCATGGAGGCGAGCACACCGATGATGAAGAAAACGTTCAGCAGCAGGGCGAGGTCAGCGACCAGACCGGCGCGGCTGTA
>ONQE01000110.1 GCA_900319925.1 uncultured Bacteroidales bacterium
GAGGCGGAGGGAGTCCACCATAAAGAAGAAATTGCCGAGAAACACATTGTCTCCTTTGTCCTTGCCCATCCCACCAACAAGGTGAACATCGTGTCCGCCTTGCGAGTGCTGTTCCGGTTTTGGAAAGAGGAACACATCCTTGATCGCGACTTCGGCCAGTTCTTCGAGGCGTTCCGTGTCAGACATCCCGAGCGCGTGCCGTCTTTTTTCACGAAGGAAGAGGTGCTTCGAATCGAGACTTCCATATCACGCAGCAGTGCCGTTGGCAAGAGAAACTATGCGATGACACTGCTTGCATCAAGGCTTGGCCTAAGGGCTTCTGACATTGCGAATCTCAAGTTCAGCGAGATAGACTGGGACAACAATCTGATAACACTCACCGTGCAGAAGACGCAGAAAGTTATACAACTGCCCCTTTTGGCCGAAGTGGGGAACGCCGTCATTGACTATCTCAGGAATGGCAGACCCGTTTCGAACCTTGACAATGTGTTCCTGTCAAGTCGCGCCCCATACGCAGCGGCGACAGACAAATGTGTGTGTTCCGCCATCAATGGTTCCATTGTCGCCTCAGGTGTAGATGTCCACTTGAGACACCACGGGCCGCATTCCCTCCGCCACTCGCTGGCCAGCGCCATGCTCCATGAGGAAACGACTCTGCCAGTCATATCGGAATCGCTGGGACACCGCAACACAAACACCACAATGATGTACCTGAAAATCGACATCCGGTCCTTGATGAAGTGCGCATTGCCTGTTCCTTCCGTCTCCGAGGGGTTCTACATGCAGAGAGGAGGTGCTTTCTATGAGTGAGATGTTCAAATACAGAAGTGTCCTTGCCCCATATATGAGGAGTCTTCTTGAGATGAAGGCCTCTGCCGGAATCGGTGCGCAGAGAACCAAATGGATACTGCTTGAGTTCGACGACTTTGCCGTGTCTGAGAATCTTACCGACCCGCATATCACGTCCGACTTTGTAGCCAAGTGGCGTACGACCCGCAAGGCTGACAGCGACCGTACTCTCTATGCAAAGTACTCTGTGTGGCACCAGTTGACGACCTTTATGAACAGAAGGGGGTGTCCTTGCTATATCCCCCAGCTCCCCAAAACTCCAAAGGCTGGCTTCACACCGTACATCTTTACGGAATCGCAAATGGCCGCAATCTTCGCCGCGTGTGACGCATGCCGTCTGTACGATGTGAGAATGGGGACGGCTCTCTTCTCCATGCCCGCCCTGCTGAGGATGCTCTACGGGACAGGCTCCCGGATCTCAGAGGCTTTGTCCTTGGTCAATGAGGACGTGCAGCTTGATCAGGGATATATCCATCTTCGGAAGACCAAGAATGGAACAGAGCGTATTGTGCCAGTCAGCGAATCCTTGAGGAACGTCCTGTCGGAATACGTGTCGTACAGGGACAGGATGCCCATAGTCGGGATATCCGCACACGAACATCCCTTCTTCGTCAAGGCTGACGGGACGGTGTTCAACGCCAATGCAGTGTACCAGTTCTTCCGCAAGATGCTCAACGTATGCGGCATTCCATTCAAAGGGAACCACCACGGGCCGCGGGTTCACGACCTGCGTCACACGTACGCCATTCACAGTCTGGCTCAGATGGACCGTAACGGCGTAGACCTGTACACGGGTCTTCCCATACTGTCGGCTTGTCTAGGACACCACTCTTTGGCGGCAACGGAACAGTACGTCCGCCTGACCTACGCGATGTATCCCGAAATGGAGCGGCGATGCTCTCCGATAAACGCTTTTGTTTACCCGAAACTCTGCAAGGCCTATGACGACAGCGACAGACTTTGCCAGACAACTTAGCCGGTTCCTCACCGAGTATCTGCCCCATGAACGCAATGTCAGCCCCAACACCCTGTCCGCATACAGGGATGCCTTTGTCCAGTATATCGACTATATGCGCAACCAAAAAGGCGTCGCTGTCGAGAGACTGCAGCTTAAGCACCTCACGCGGCAGAACGTCCTTGGATATCTCAATTGGGTCCTTGACGAAAGACATTGCTCTCCGGCCACAAGGAACTACCGCCTGGCTGCCATCCACGCGTTCGTGTCCTTCCTGCAGTACAACATCATAGAGCAATCCGAGGAGTGGCAGAAGATATTGTCCATCAAGGCCATGCGAACTGAGAGGAAAGCGTTGAACTATCTCTCGCAGGAAGGCATCAGGCTTCTTCTTCAGCAGCCCGATGTCACGACCAGGCAGGGTCGCAGGCATTTGGCCATTCTATCACTCATGTACGACACAGGGGCGAGGGTGCAGGAAATAGCCGATCTGACTGTTGAATGTGTCCACATCAACAGCGAGCCATACACTATCAGGCTCTTCGGGAAAGGCCGCAAAGCGAGGGTTGTGCCTATGGTGAAGGAACAAGTGGACCATCTGAGGCGATACATGGAAGAGAACCGTCTTGACAGCAGCAACATGTTCGGGACACCATTGTTCTTCAACAACAGACATGAGAAGCTTACGCGAGAAGGAGTGGCATACGTTCTCAAAACTTATGCGGACATGGCCAGAAAGGTCAACCCTTCGCTCATACCGGACAGGCTCAGCTGTCACAGCATCAGGCACAGCAAGGCCATGCACTTGTTGCAAGCTGGCGTCAACCTTGTCTATATCAGGGACATACTTGGCCATGTGTCAATACAAACTACGGACATCTATGCAAGGGCGGACTCAAAAGCCAAGCGTGAGGCTTTGGAAAAAGCTTACGCGGACCTTAATCCCGAGGTCAAATCCGACCGAGCCTGGGAACGCAACAAAAACCTCCTCGAATGGCTGAAGAGCCTCAACCACTGATGATATTATGCAAAGTTGAAACGAGAAGTAGTATGGATAACTGGCTGAACATCAATATGGCTTTGACACCAACTTTGCATAATGTTAAGCTTGTCATAAAAGAAATTATGAGAAGCTTCTCATAATTTCTTCAAGTGGATCAAGCAGCATCTGCGCGTCAAACGGTTTTGGGGCGACTCCGAGAATGCCGTACGAATACAAATCCATGTTGCCATTATCACGTATTGCCTTATCGCCATCATCGAGCACGATATGCATTTGGACAGAAGCACCTATGAGGTCCTGCAAATCCTCAGCATGTCTCTTACAGACACCACGCCTCTCAAAGATCTCTTCAACAAAACTATATTCAAAAATGACAAAGAACGTTTTGGCTTTAACGAGCCAACTTTGTTTGATAATTTTGATTAATAACACGTCCCAATTTTAACGGGACACTAGTGCCATAAACCACAAACCTTAAACCTTAAACCTTTTTTTTGTACTTTTGCGGCCCGAAAAAAAAGAGGATATGGCATATACAATTGACTTGACGCAGATCACGCAGTTCGACCACGTGGAGTTCGTGGCCAAGCAGGTTGTGGAAGGATTCATCACCGGCATCCACAAGAGCCCGATGCACGGGTTCTCGGTGGAGTTCGCCGAGCACCGGCCCTACAACACGGGCGAGCCCATCCGGCACATCGACTGGAAGCTCTACGCCCGCACCGACAAGCTCTTCGTCAAGCAGTATGAGGAGGAGACCAACCTGCGCTGCCACCTGGTCATCGACAACTCATCGTCGATGTACTTCCCGAAACGGCAGAAGTACACCCTCGCCCAGCCGAACAAGATCTTCTTCTCCGTGTATGCCGCCGCCGTGCTGATGCAGGTCTTCAAGAGCCAGCGCGACGCGGTCGGGCTGAGCCTCTTCTCCGACAAGTTGGAGCTGCACACGCACGCCCGGGGCGGCGACGCCCACCACAAGATGATCTACCGGGAGCTGGAGAAGGTGCTGCAGCCCATCGCCGACGACGTGCAACGGCAGTCGATGGTCACCGACACGCTGCACCAGATTGCCGAGCAGATCCACCGTCGCTCCTTGGTCATCATCTTCAGCGACATGCTCGAGAGCGGGCGCAACCTCGATGAGCTGCTGCTCGCCTTGGGGCATCTCCGCCACAACAAGCACGAGGTCGTCCTCTTCCACACCTTCGACAAGGAGTTGGAATACGACTTCGCCTTCGACAACCGCCTCTACCGGTTCGTGGATATGGAGACCGGCCACGAGGTGAAGGTGCACGCCAACAACATCCGCGAATACTACCAGCAGACTGTGCGCAACTACTTCCAGGAAATCAAGGTCAAGTGCGGGCAGTACCAGATTGACGTCATCCCCGCCGACATCACGCAAGGGTTCGAACAGATTCTGCTACCCTATCTTTTGAAACGATCACAGATGTATTAACCAAACCCCATGAACCAACCCATTAACTACGAAGACAAGAAACTTACCATCAAACAGTGGAGCGTCCAGGACAGACCGCGCGAGAAATATGCCAAGAACGGCGCTCTTGCCCTGTCGGACGCGGAGCTCATCGCCATTTTGCTGCGAACCGGGAACCCCAACGACTCCGCCGTGGAGTTGGCCAAAAAGCTGCTCGCCCAATCGGGGAACAGCCTGTCCAGACTTTCAGGAAAATCCCTGCGCGAGCTTTCGGACGTCAAAGGCATCGGCCAGGCGAAGGCCATCTCCCTGCTGAGTGCCTTTGAGTTGGGGAAACGCATGCGCGCCGAGAAGGTGGAGGAGTGCCTGCAGATCCGAAGCAGCACCGACGTGGTCAACCTCATGCAGGACAAAATCGCCGACTTGGAGCACGAGGAGTTCTGGGCCATCTACCTGAACCAGGCCAACCGCATCCTCAGCACCGTCCAGATCAGCCGTGGCGGCATCTCCTCGACCCCCGTGGACACCCGCATCGTGTTGCAGCAGGCCGTGCTGAACAAGGCCACGCAGTTCGTGCTCTGCCACAACCACCCGTCGGGATCGGTCAAGCCGAGCCGCAGCGACATCCAGCTGACCGAGCGTCTGCAGCGGGCCGCCGAAGTGATGGATCTCGTGCTGGTGGACCATCTCATCATCCATCGCGACGACTACTACAGCTTCGCTGAGGATGGGCGTTTGTGAGAATCTGCCGTCAAAATCTCTTTCGTTGCCCGTCCATCACAAAAAAAGTGTACTTTTGCGCTCCGAAATTTCATTATTTTCCAAACAATAAAAAAATTCAGAGATACTATGAAAGAAACCGTTTACAGAGCGAAACATGAGGCGTTGGGCGCCAAAATGGAGGAGTTTGCCGGCTTTTACATGCCGATCCAGTACGACAGCATCACCAACGAGCACCTGCAGGTGCGCAACAAGGTGGGCGTGTTCGACGTGTCCCACATGGGCGAGTTCACCGTCAAGGGACACAAGGCCCTCGCGCTGCTGCAGCCCATCACCACGAACGACGTGGCCGCGCTGTTCCCGGGCAAGGTGCAGTACAGCTGCTTCCCGAACGGCAAGGGTGGCATCGTGGACGACCTGCTGGTCTATAACCTCCACGACGAAGACTACCTCTTGGTGGTCAACGCCGCCAACATCGACAAGGACTGGGCTTGGGTCGTCGAGCAGAACAAGGCTTTCGGCGCCGAGATCGAGAACATCTCCGACAGTATCTCCCAATTGGCCGTCCAGGGTCCTTTGGCTCTCAAGGCCATGCAGAAACTGACCGCCGCCAACGTCATCGATATGGAGTACTACACCAACCAGATCATCACGTTCGCCGGCATCGACAACATCCTCTTCTCCACCACGGGTTACACCGGCAGCGGCGGATGCGAGATTTACTTCCGCAACGAGGACGCGATGAAGATTTGGGACGCCGTCTTTGAGGCCGGCGCCGAGTTCGACATCAAACCCATCGGTTTGGGCGCCCGCGACACCCTGCGTTTAGAGATGGGCTTCTGCCTGTACGGTCACGAGATTGACGACACGATTTCCCCGATCGAGGCCGGTTTGGGCTGGATCACGAAATTCGTGGACGGCAAGGATTTCATCGACCGCAAGTATATGGAAGAGCTGAAGTCCAACGGCGTGACCCGCAGAATCGCCGGTTTCGAGATGATCGACCGCGGTATCCCGAGAAACGGCTACGAAGTGTGCGACGCTGAGGGCAACGTCATCGGCGAAGTGCGCTCCGGCACGTTCGGCCCGTCCGTGAACAAGGGCATCGGCACTGCACTCATCAAGAAGGAGTTCGCAAAGTCCGGCACGGAGATCTTCATCAAGGTGCGCAACCGCCTGCTGAAGGCCGTGACGGTGAAGATGCCGTTCTACAAACCCGAATAATGGAGAGACCGACATCTCCACAACCTATTCGGTTGTGACCCATGCAGAAAGGCGCGGATCTTCACAGGTTTCCGCGCCTTTTTGACTTAAAAGCCCAAGCCTATGCTCATCCTACTCTACCTTTTTGCCATCCCGCTGCTCGTGATGCTGGCGGCGAAGCGATGGCCCGTCATCGAGAAGATCTCCCCGATGGTCATCCTCTATGTCATCGGGCTGACCGTCGGCAATGTCGGCATCGTGGGCGAAGGTGCCCGCAAGCTCTGCACCGACGTCTCCAACGTCGCGGTGCTGCTCTCCATCCCACTGATGCTTATAGGCTGTGACTTCCGCGCATGGTCGGCAAAGGCAGCCGTGAAAGCTTTCCTCGTCGGACTCTTCAGCATCCTCGTTGTCACCATTGGCGGATTCTTTCTCTTTCACAATCAAGCAATTAACGCTGGTATCAACAATTCCGATTTCGCACGGGTGAGCGCCGCCATGACCGGCATCTACACCGGCGGCATACCCAACTTCGCACCCGTGGCCAAAGCCGTGAACCTGCCCGAGAATCTCTTCCTGCTGGTCTCGGGTTACGACCTCGTGGTCACCAGTCTGTACCTCCTGTTCATCGTCTTTCTCGGGGGCAGACTCGTCCGCTGGCTGTTCCCCGCCAGCACCACCACGACGACGCCTGAAGAAGGTGCCGACCTCCCGTCGGCGGAAACGGTTTCCGCAAAACCGTTCTGGAGGCGTCTGGCGAACCGCGCCGCCGGCATCGGTTTCGCCGCGGTCATCGTGGCGGTCTCCTACGCGCTCTCGCTCGTCATCCCGATCGACAACAGCACTGCCGTCATCGTCCTCCTGCTCACCACCTTCTCCATCGCGCTCTCGTTCTGGAGACCGCTCAAGCGGGTCGAGAACACCTTCGACACGGGCCTCTACTTCGTGTATGTGTTCTGCCTCGCCGTGGCCACGATGGTGAGCGTCCGCGACCTCGAATTCAGCCGATACCTATTTATATTATGGTACATCGCCTTTGCCGTGTTCGGGTCGTTGGCGTTGCAGCTTCTGTTCGCCAAGCTCCTCAAGCTCGACGGCGACCTCACCCTGGCCGCGTCCATCTCCCTCATCAACTCCCCGCCTTTCGTGCCGATGGTCGCCGCCGTGCTGAAGAACAATGCCGTCATCCTCCCGGGCATCGCCATCGGGCTGCTCGGCTACGCCGTCGGCAACTACTTAGGGATCGGGATTTTCATGCTGCTGACGGCTCTGTGACATGACATGCCCCACACTGCGGCTTACGCCTTGTGTGGGGTGTAAATAGCCATCCAAAAGTATACCGCCATTGCCACTGAGAAGTATACCATTTTGAGGTCTTCGTGATACAGCAATGATTTATAACACGCTTTTTGTATTTTTGCAGTCTCCAAAGTGGTATACTTTTGAATGGCACTTTGGTGTATTTTAACGTGGTTATTTACACGTTAGGCTTATCCCAGTCGTTCTATATACATTTCTATTTTTTATCGTTGATGATTCCGTCGGAAAAAAAACGCCGTCCTTGTGGAGGACGGCGGGGTGTCTATATGTAAACTCAAAAC
>ONQE01000113.1 GCA_900319925.1 uncultured Bacteroidales bacterium
AAAATACAAAGCTTTAGCATTCAACAGTTTACGATTTCAGGAAAAATATTTCCATCCATGTTGCGGGAATCAAAAAAAAGTGTATTTTTGCAGCCTCAAATTTTAGGTGAAAGTAACAGAAGAAAAAAAACGATAAGGCAATGAAAAACGAGTTGATTCAATACGTTGAGGATAATTTCATCACGACTCAGGAGTTCCCGAAGTTCAAGGCTGGCGACACCGTGAACGTGTCCTACAGAATTGTCGAGGGTTCCAAAGAGCGTATCCAGCAATTCCAGGGCGTGGTCCTGCAAATCATGGGCAGCGGCGTGAACAAGACCTTCACCGTCCGCAAGATCTCCGGCGGCATCGGCGTCGAGAGAGTGTTCCCCTTCACCACCCCCATGATTTCCGACATCAAGGTCGTGAAACGCGGCGTCGTCCGCAGAGCTAGAATTTACTATCTCCGTAATTTGACGGGTAAGAAAGCCCGTATCAAAGAGCGCAGAGGGTAATCATAATGTAAAGATTTTAATGGTTAATGAGAAAAGGACGGTTTCGGCCGTCCTTTTTTCGTTTGGGGTATTCGAATTTTGTGTACCTTTGCAGCCTCGAAAAAAAACGGCTGAATTATGGCATTGATCCAATCGATGGAGGCGACAGGCGCGAAGCTTTTCAAGTACCGGGGACAAATCCCGGTGCTCATCTTCGTGCTCGCCCTGCCGCTTATGTGGTTCACTAACAGCAACATATACGTCTGGGAGACGTGGGGTTCCCCCCTGATGGTCGTCTGCACCGTCTGCGCCGCCGTGCTCACCCTCGCCGGCCTCGCCCTGCGCGCCTACACGGTCTGCACGACCCCCAAGGGCACCTCCGGCCGCAACACCGCCCGGCAGGTCGCCGACCATCTCAACACCAAAGGCATCTACTCCGTGGTGCGCCACCCGCTCTACCTCGCCAACTACCTCATCTGGGCCGGACTGCTCGTCTTCACGATGAACATCTGCGTCTTCCTCGTCGTCTCACTCGTCTATTGGATCTACTACGAGCGCATCATGATGGCCGAAGAGGCGTTCCTGCGCTCGAAATACGGCGACGAGTTCGAGGAGTGGGCCGCCCGGGTGCCCGCATTCCTCCCGAAATGGTCCCTCTACGAAGGCGGCATGCTCCAGTTCTCCTGGAAAACCTTCATCCGCCGCGAATACGCCACCCTGATGTCCGTACTCGTCTCCTACACCGTCGTGGACTACCTCCTCTTCCACCTGATCATAGTCCGCAACTGCCCCGGCGACTGCTGCCTCACCGGAGAACGCCCCATGCTCTGGATCACCCTGGCCTACACCGTCCTCGCCCTCCTCATCAAACTCATCAAACACAAAACCCACTGGCTCGACGCCACCCCCGACCGCGACTGACGGGATAATGAATAATGGATAATTGACAATTGATAATGAACACTCGGAAATTGGTGATAATATATATAAATGCTTCCTTAAGCAGCCCCGGAGGGGCAAAACGCGCGGAGCGCTAATAACCCCACACAAGGCGAAGCCGCAGTGTGGGGCCTCGCACAAGCGGGCGAAGCCGCAGTGTGGGGCCTCGCACAAGCGGGCGAAGCCGCAGTGTGAGGGCAACACGAAGTAAACTAACAAATAAAACCGTAAATATGAACATCACCCACATCGAACATCTCGGCATTGCCGTGAAAAGTCTGGAAACCGCCATCCCGTATTACGAGAACATCCTCGGGATGAAATGCTACAACATCGAAGAGGTCGCCGACCAGAAGGTCAAGATCGCCTTCTTCAAGGTCGGACAGACCAAGATCGAGCTCCTGGAGCCGACGAGCCCGGAGAGCACCATCGCCAAGTTCATCGAGAACCGCGGCGAGGGCATCCACCACATCGCCTTCGCAGTGCCCGACACCAACGAGGCCCTCAACGAGCTGGCATCCAAAGAGGTGCGCCTCATCGACAAGTGCGCCCGTCCCGGCGCCGAACAGCTGATGATCGGCTTCGCTCACCCGAAGGCCACCGGCGGTGTCCTCACCGAGTTCTGCTGCCCGAAGTAAGACGCGGATGTTAAAAGACAAAACTTTCTGGAAGATCCACTTCAAGTGGGGGGTCATCGCGGGTGCGCTGCTGGCGGGCATCGAGATCTTGAAGATGCTGGCCCGCCAAGTCGATTACCAATCGGCGCAGCTGCTCGACCTGGCGATGATCATCGGCTTCATCCTCGTGCTCCACTTCGGCGTGAAGGAGTTCAAGGAGGTCTATCCCGCACGACTCACGTTCGCCAAGGCCTTCCTCAGCTGTATCGTAATTTCCTTCATCGGCGCGGTGCTGCTGTTCGGCTACGACATGCTGCACTACTCCGTCATCGAGAAGGACGGACTGCAGAAGAAGTACACCGTCGCCCTGGAGAAGTACCGGCAGAACCTGGCCAAGGACACGCTGACGGCCACCGAGCTGAACACCTACACCGATGCGGCCGCCGCCATCCTGAACGAACGGAAGGAGGAATTGCTTAACGGCGCGACCATCGCAAAGGATAGCGACCTGCCCACCGATTCGCTCCGGCAAGAGCTGCGCGACGAGATCAACAGCGGCACGCTGCTCGTCCAGCAATACTACGTCGGGAAGCTCTGCTCCAAGCCGGAATCCGACAAAGAGCAGTACACGCTCGGCCACTTCACGCCCTACGCCAAACGGGTGCTCATCGAGACGCTGGTCAGCTACATCGACCAGAACAAAGAGAAGCCCTCGACCCCGTACGTGCAGGGGATTGTGCAGGAGACCAACGTCGAGCTCGACAGCATCGACCCGCTGGACAAGCGCTTCGAGGAGACGAAATCGCGCGTGCCCCGCTACGACCGCAACGGCCAATACGCCGCCGTCAGCGCGATGATGTACCTGCTCTACGGCATGTTCTTCGGCCTCTTCGTCGCCATGTTCCACTACACCTCCAAAAAACCGATCGAGGAATTCGTCCCCTCCGAAGCTGAACAAAACGAACAATAAAATAATCTACTGCTAACTACTAACTGCTAACTGCTAACTACTAACTGCTAACTACTAACTGCTAACTACTAACTGCTAACTACTAACTACTTCAATAACCCTTAACCCTTAACCCTTAAACCTTAACCCTTAAACCTTACCCCACCCAAAATGGACATATCCGTAATAGTACCCCTGTTGAACGAAGCCGAGTCGCTGCCGGAATTGGCGGCGTGGATTGAGCGCGTCATGTCGGAGCACAACTTCTCCTACGAAGTCATCATGGTCGATGACGGCTCCACCGACGAGTCGTGGTCGGTGATTCAGGAACTTCACGGGAAGAATCCCGCGATCAAGGGCATCAAGTTCCGCCGCAACTACGGACGTGGTCATCACGATGGACGCCGACCTGCAGGACAGCCCCGACGAGGTTCCCGAGCTCTTCCGTATGATCAAAGAGGAGGGCTACGACCTCGTATCCGGCTGGAAGAAAGTTCGTTACGACTCGAAATTAGCCAAGAACATCCCGTCGAAGTTCTTCAACTGGACCACGCGCAGAATGTCGGGCATCCAGCTCCACGACTTCAACTGCGGGCTCAAGGCCTACAAGAAGGATGTGGTGAAATCCATCGAGGTCTATAGCGAGATGCACCGCTACATCCCGGTCATCGCGAAATGGGCGGGGTTCACCAAGATCGGCGAGAAGGTGGTCGTCCACCAGAAACGCAAGCACGGGGTCTCCAAATTTGGCTGGAACCGCTTCATCAACGGCTACTTAGACCTGCTGACCGTCAGCTTCATGTCGAAGTTCGGCAAGAAACCGATGCACTTCTTCGGGTCGCTCGGATCGCTGTCGTTCCTCATCGGCATCATCATCACCATTGTGCTGATCGCGCAGAAGCTGTACCGCATGAACCATCTGGTGCCGGGCTTCCGCCAGGTCACCGACCAGCCGCTCTTCTACCTCGCGCTGCTGGCCATGGTCTTCGGTCTGATGCTGTTCCTCGCGGGCTACCTCGCCGAATTGGTCGTCCGCAACGGCTCCGACCGCAACAAATACCTGATTTCGGACCGAATTGAGTAATATGAACCAACACCTTTTAAGAACACTGGCGACCGCCCTCCTTTGTGGCGTCGCCATTTTTGCAATGGCCCAACCGGCAGTCAAGGATTGCGGCACCGTAACGGACATCGACGGCAATGAGTATCAGACCGTTATGATGGGCGACGACTGCTGGATGCGGGAGAACCTCCGCGTGAAGCACTATGCGGACGGCCGCGACATTTCGCCCGCACCCGAGGCCCCGAACAACGACCCGCAGAACGTGGGCCGCTTCGGAAGACTCTATACGTGGTTCTCGACGCTCAACGGGGCGGAACCGACGGAGGAGACCGACGGCCGCGTGCAAGGCCCCTGCCCTACCGGCTGGCATGTGCCCGCCAATTTCGAGTGGATGGGCATCGAGGACTACGTCGGCTACAAGGACTACTACCGCTGCGGCACGGATGTCAACAACGTGGCCAAGGCGATGGCCTCCACCGAGGGGTGGCAGTTCGACTTCCTGACGCAAGGGGCTGCCTGCTGCATTATCGAGAGCGTCACCACCAACAACGGCACCGGGTTCTCCGTTCTTCCCGCCGGCAGCGTGTGGAACGGACAGGCCGAAGGGTTCGGCACCAACGCGGGGTTCTGGACCTGCTCGGACGGAAGTCCCGACACCTCCCCTATCCACCGTTTCTACTACACGAACGCCACGGTGGAGATCAACTGCACCCCGAAAGAGGCATTCTACTCCGTGAGGTGCGTCAAAAACAAGAATTAGGAATGCCGCAGCTCCTATTTCGGATCGGTGATGGAGCAGGTGTGGTAACCGATAAGCCGGTCGTAGGAGGTACCCTCCTCCTGGAAATAGACATATATACTATATATGTTATTGGTTTCGTAGTGTGAGCCCTCGATGTAGGTGGCGTCAATCGCGTTGCTGCCGTAGGGGAGATACACATATTGGTAGTTATAGACGCCCTGTTTCAGGAGCAGCTCCGTTTCCCAAAAGTCAAACTCTTTGTTATAGTGCAACTTGGCCTCGTCCAAGAGTTGCCAATCGGTCAGTTCGCCGAACACATAGACGTTGCCCTCGTTGAAGGGGAAGGAGCTCTTCAACGTGAAGTGAGTAAAGGCGTAATCCTCTGAATAATCGTTCACTAAGTCACGGTTTCGGTAATAGCAGCGTCCATTGATATTCCCGCGGCTCTCGTAAGCGGAATAGGGACGGGCATCGTCCTGGAGGACATAGACGTGCGTATGGCGGTTCACGAAGGAGATACCCACCACGCGGTCGGCGTTGGAGCGCAGGGTGGAGATGTCGAACGTGCGGAACTCCGCGCCGCCGGGGAAAGTGTTGGCACCGTCCATATAGGTGAAATTCAGCTCGGAAGCGTTGCCCGACTTATACACGAGCCCGTACTTGGCATTGTCCCACCGGCCGTTCTGCTGGATGGTGGCATGCACGGACTGCTGCGGGTTCCGGACGCGATATGCTCCCGTAAAGACCACAAAGTCAACATCTTGATGAGTTTGACGGTTGTTCACGTCGAAAGCCGAGTGTACATCCGAGACAATCTTGGCGGGCAGGGGCTCCACCACCATGAAACGACGGGTCAGGATGGGGTTATCGGGCGAGTCGTCATAGACAAAGAGGATATAATTCCCTGATTTCGAAAACGATATATTCTCGTTAGGAAACTCCGCATGATAGTGCAGATAGGGCTCGATGGTGTTGAAGGAGTGGTCGTACTGCGTGATGTCCTCCTCCATAAAACCCTCGATATACTCGATCTGATTCATCTGGGAGGGCTGCCAGTCGTGCGTGCAGTGGATGAACGTGTACTTGGGATGGCGGACCTCGACGCTCAGGTCGTCGAACGCGATATGGAAGGTTGCCTCCCCCAGCACCCCAACCGGCGCGGAGAGCTGGTCTTCGCCCGTGAAGAGCTGGACGCTGGCGATACCATCCATATATATCTTGTTATCCATCTGAATGTCATACGGTTGCGCATTCGATGCCAAGACACCGAAGAGCAACGGGACCAATACAAAAATCATTTTCTTCATCATGACAATACTATCCTTAATACGACTGCAAAGATAATTTTTTTCACGAATGCGTGGTATATTCAAAAAAATTATATCTTTGCCGCATGAAATTAAACATCAAAGGCATTCAATAGTTTAAACATAAAAAAAGACCGCTATCGAAGATACATCTACTTTCTGAAGTTATAAACCCTTAAAAGAAAGGAGCATATCATGAATTGGAATGCCTTGTCCGATGACGAGTTGGTAGCGCGTTATCAAGCCGGTGAAGAGACTGCATTGAAGAACCTCATCCTCCGTTACGAGCGGCGGTTGTTCTCATATCTTATTGTGTCCGTCAAAAACAAAGAGGTGGCGGAGGACATTTTCCAAGACACCTTCATTAAGGTCATCAACACAATCCGCTCGGGCAACTACCACGAGGAGGGGAAGTTTTTCCAATGGATCATGCGGATAGCCAACAACCTGAAGATCGACTACTACCGTCGGTTGCAGCGTATGCCCACCGTCGATGGCGGCGAGGAGTTCGACATCTTCACCATCATCGGCTCGAGAGACGAGTCCATCGAGGAGAAGATGATCCGCGAGCAGACCTACGCCGACCTCAACCACTATGTGGAGTACCTGCCCGAGGAGCAGAAGGAGGTGTTGAAGATGCGCATCTACAGCGACTACAGCTTCAAGGAGATCGCCGAGATGACCAACGTGAGCATCAACACCGCACTCGGCCGCATGCGCTATGCCCTTATCAACCTGCGCAAAATCATGGCCAAGCACCAGGTCGCCCTGTAGGGTCCCCGATTCGGTTTTGGCAGCAAAACGACAAAATCCTGCGAAATCCGGACTCAAAAATTAACTATTCGAGGTCGATTAGTTAACGCCCTTCCGTCAACTACTTGTTAGTCAACGAGAAAAAAATTTTTCAAAAACCTTGACAAACGCGTTTCCGCGTTGTATATTTGCAGTGTTCAAAGAGAGGGTTGGCGACCCCCTCTGAGGAAAGAATGTGAAAGCAGACCAACCTGCGAAACAGACCTTGTATAACCAAAACCTAAGAACACCGCCGCAACGAGGAACAAAACTTTAATCCACCTGTGTGAGAACAAAGTCGATTAACGTAAACAGGCAACTGTCGCCTCCGCGAAAAGGGGGCAACCCACAAAAAACAATTTTAATCACCAACTTAAAAACAAAAGGACTATGAAAAAATTAGTATTATTCATGGGATTAACTGTCTTATCGTTCGCCGCCTTTGCCGAGAAGGTGCCGGCCGTCATTGTGCACAAGCAACTCGGTGGATTGTCCGCGATATTCAACCGGTACAACCACGTGCAGTACACGCCAGCAGACCAGACGAGCAACGGAATCGCCAAGCTCGACTGCTACGGCAGCGGCTTCACCGCATGCCGTGTGCCCATCTGCGCGAGCCTGCCCGTCAACGACGGCAGCACGGTGGTCCACATCACGGACGCCGGCATGCTGAACGCCTTCCTGAGCGCTGCAAACAACGTGGTCGTGCAGTATGAGTCCGCTTTGGAGCAGTGCGTTGCTTCGAACAACAAGCCGAGCAGCAGCAAAGCCACCACCGTGCCGAGCGTCTATACCAAGACCATCGCCGTGGCGAACAACAATGCGACCACGAAGGCGGACACCTACGTGGTTCGCGGTGTCGTGACCTCGAGCACCGCAAATGCCTCCACGATGACCATCTACATCGAGAAGGTGAACATCCTCTCCTCCTTAGGACACTAATCCCTCACACCCCCAAACCAGGTCTTTATGAAAGCACGTGTAACATTCATCGTTAGCGTTGTTCTGCTGTGCCTGAAAGTCAGCGGGCAGGACTGGATCGGCGACCAGTTCACTTTGGACACGATCGTACCGTTCCACGGTGTGCGCACACCCGAGAACCTGAACCTCATCCAATGCCGAATGATCGACGGGACATTCTATTTCGTTGAACGACAGGGATTCCAGAACAAGGAGAACGGCTACCAAGCGGTTGTCCACACGTTTTCGACGGAGAATTACGAACAGTCGGAAATCGAACTCCCGATGCCCGGGAAAAGCCGTGACAAAGAACGGAAGGCCCTGAGCCTCTGGATATACGATTTCGACATCGAGGGCGACTATATACTCTTGACGACACAGGAAGAATTAATCCTTTACAAACAAATCCAGAACCAAACCTACCGTGTGGAGTCAACGTATCGTCACCCGAACCTTTGCATGGGATACCTGCACCGGAACAAGGTCAACTTTTTCGAGGAGGACCATGACAAGGGGTACAAGTGGTTTCAGCAGGACCTGGGAGGCGGAAAGGCAGCACTCGTGCGGGAACTTCCCTACGAAGCCCCCCACGTCGTGCAGATCCAGCCGAACCGCTATCTTTCCCACAACCAACAATCGGTATTCTTCCTGAGCACGAGACACCCTCGCGTGGAAGTGTACGACCTCGACGGAGATTTCCGCGACAGCATCCGTTTCGAGCTGCCCCATTGGAAGGCGTTCGACGACGAATACATCCGGAAGACACTCTCCGTCCCCTACGGGATCGAGCGCATCTACGCCGTCAAGGACGAGCTGTACGACTACTCCTACCCTAAGGTCGTGATGCCGCTGCGCGGGGATCTCGTGCTACTCTACCTGCAAATGGACACGCTCACTGGGAAATCGGCGCTGCAATACGCCATCCGCAGTCAAGACGGATCAACCACCCGCTTCCTGCGAACGAATCATGAAGATAGTGCCTACACTGCACGCCGATTCCCATTTACACTCTTCACCGGCGGTCTCGACATCGGGCACGCGGACGAGCGAGACCGAATCGTGCAGCTCACCTACAGGACGGATGTTCCTTGGCGAGGGAAGACGCGCGCCGAGTATATGAGCGACGTTGACCACTTCTTCGCCGAGGGCGCCCCCACGCTGGCCTACCAGGTCATGCGGTACACCCCGACCGTTGGCGGCACTCCCGAGGGATGGTTCCCGCACGTCGAGCTGTTCACGCCCGGTGGCAGGGCGGTGCGGTTGGACTCACTGCCCGCCGAGCGCATCGTGTTGGTGCTGCACCAGGGAATCGAATGCTCCGGCTGCGTGAAGGCCGTCTATCAGCTGATGTCGCAATCCGATATGGCGGGCGTCCACATCGGGCACGTCTATCCGCAGTCCCTCTCGGGACTCGCGGCCTACGAGCTCGGCAGTTCGATACGGCGTCTGCTCGACAAGCCCTTCACCCTCTATTACGACACCACCGCCCTCTACGGGGACCTCTCCCCCACCCTCCCGCTTCGGGAGCCCGACTTCCCCTGCCTGATCCTCTACCGGAAGGGCGAGCCCCCGCTCCTCTTCCGCAACCCCGACCTCTTCACCCCCGACTACCGTTCCACCGAGTTCCAGAAATCCTTCCTCGAATCCTGGCACACCTTCCTTAACCCTTAAACCCTAAACCATAAACCCTTAACCCTTAAACCATAAACCTTAAACCATAAACCCACTGCTGTCCCGTTAAAACTTAAAAATGTTCTTTGAAACGATTGATATATAGTTAGTTGTAGAGATTTTTCGAGTCAACGGATTTGAATCTGTATCTTTGCAGTCAGAAATGATGACTGCCTATGAACAATTCAAAGTATGTTTTCGCCCAACTGACAGTATTCCTTGACAGGAACCACTTCAATTATCTTGTCCGCAAGTATGGTGGGAACAAATATGTGAAACATTTCACATGCTGGAACCAGCTGCTTGCCATGATGTTCGGCCAATTGAGCAATCGAGAGAGTCTGCGTGACTTGGTTGTAGCCATCGAAGCCCATCGCAGCAAGTGCTATCACCTCGGCTTTGGGAAAAATGTCTCCAAGACATCTCTTGCCAGAGCCAACCAGACAAGAGATTTTCATATCTTCGAGGAATTCGCATACTATCTTGTCGGCGAGGCAAGACGCAAAAGAGCGACGGACATCTTCAAGCTTGACGGAAATGTCTATGCTTTTGACTCCACGACCGTCTCGCTATGCCTCGAAGTGTTTTGGTGGGCCAAGTTCAGCAAATACAAGGGTGGAATCAAAATTCATACCTTATACGACTTGGAGACCCAAATTCCTGCCTTCTTCCACATCACCACGGCATCGGTCTACGACTCCAAAGTGATGAAGGAAATCCCCATCGAAAGCGGTGCTTACTACATTTTCGACAGAGGGTACAACAACTTCAAGGAACTCTACCGCATTCATTGTACGGGTTCGTTCTTTGTTGTCCGGGCCAAGTCCAATTTGCAGTACAAATGCATCAAATGGAAACGCAGGCTACCCGATGGGATACTGACTGATGCCGAGATAGAGTTGACTTTCTCTGACAGTCGGAAACGATATCCCGAACATCTGAGGCTTGTGCGGTTCTTCGATGAGGAGCAAAGCCGTGAGCTCATGTTCCTTTCCAACGCATTCGAATTGACATCCCCGCAAGTCGCCGACCTCTACAAGAACCGATGGCAGATAGAACTTTTCTTTTATGACAAGCTTAACATTATGCAAAGT
>ONQE01000010.1 GCA_900319925.1 uncultured Bacteroidales bacterium
GAAGCTGGACGCCGGCACGCAGGCTATGCTCAACACCGTGAATGCCCCCATCGTTCCGGTTGATATAGAGCAGGTTACCGATCAGCTCTGCACGTTCAACGGCAATCTCGTCATCCAGACGCTCTTTTTCAGCGGCGAACGGGAGGGTAGGGCGTTCGACAATTCCGTGGACCCCGAATGGTCGCAGTGGCTTGCTCGTATCCGCCGCATCCGCCCCAAACGCATCGTGATTTACTCGCTGGACCGCGAGACGCCCGCCCTCGATCTCCACAAGTTCGACAAGGCCTATTTAGACGGGATTGTCGCAAAACTCCGTGCAGAAGGATTCAATGCGGCGGCCTATTGAGTAGTGACGTGAAAATTTGCGTCTCTACAAAATCGCAAATCACTGTTCTCCGTTCACAAAAAAAAATGTATCTTTGCCGCCGTATTTTAGAAAAATTGTGCATTATGAAAAAATATTTGTTACCCCTGTTAATGATGGCTCTGCTGGCGACTTCGCTCACCTCCTGCAAGCCCGATGAAGAAATCTACAACCCCACTTGCAAAATCAGCAAGATCTGGTACCGCAGCGATGTGGGCGACCCCAACGAGGTCTATGTCTATGACAGTAAAGGCAAACAGCTCCAGCAAATCGTGGTCGATAGCCTCTACACGTTCGATTTCTCCTACAACAAGGACAAAACGGTCAGCAAGATTGTCCATGTAAACGAGGATGGCTACACCGAGACCATCGATTTCAAGTGGACGAACCAGCTGGTGGACAAGATGACCTACACCATCGACGGCATCGTGCGTCTGGAATATACCTTTCACCGCATTGACAACAAAAAAGACAAAGCCTACAGCCGCATCGACTATATAGAAGAAATGTATGACCGCGAGTTTTACGACCAGTATTTCTGGAAGAGCGGCAAACAGCATCCGTTGTACGACAAGGTGTTCGGCAACTTTGAGGAGATTGCCGAAGTCTTCCGTAACAGCACTTCGAAGGATTTGATGATGTACTCGGTGAAGCGTTTCACGTACGATCCCGGCAAACACAAAAAATACGAGAATATTTCCGAATATGTCGAGGAATTCCCCATTGCGCTGACGGTTGTCAAGCATACTTACACCTACGATGTGACCTCCTACAACCCGTTCTACGGTCTGCCATTCGCATACGCCGAGGTGAACGGCTACTACCTCAATCTCCCGCTGACCGAACATGTGGAAACCTATGTGGCCAACAACTTGTCAAAGGTGGTGGACTACACCTTCAGCTACGAAGGCCTGCACTATATGAACGACAAACACTATCCGCGTCAGTGGGTGACCGTCTCTTCGGAAACCAATGTCCCGACTCACACCTATATCTTATATAAGAAATAGTCGGTTGTGATTGGCATGAAGTTCCATCAGGCGGGAAAACTGATTATCTTCGTCAGTTTTGTGACCATCGCGCTGACCTCGCTCTGCTATGTCCTGCTGTTGGCGAATCTCTGGTGGGTGAACCTGATTTTTTTCGCCATCATGCTCATCATCGGGGTGATGATCCTCCGGTTTTTCCGCGTCCCGACACGCGTCATCAACAAGGTCGATGACGGCGTGCTCTCTCCCGCCGACGGTACCATTGTCTATGTGGGGACGGCATTCGAACACGAGTATTTCAAGGACGAACGGCTGAAGATTTCGGTGTTCATGTCCATCAACAACGTGCATGTGAACAGCTACCCCATTTCGGGCGAAATCTCCTACACGGCCTACCATCCCGGCAAGTATCTGTTGGCCAAGCTCCCGAAATCATCGGTTGACAACGAGCACAACTCCATCGTGGTGCGCAACGACGACGTGGAGGTGCTCTTCCGGCAGATCGCGGGTTTTGTGGCGCGCCGCATCATCAGCTATCCCGAAGTCGGCGACCACGTGGAACAGGGCGAAGAGGTCGGCATGATCAAGTTCGGCTCCCGCGTCGATGTCTTCCTCCCCAAAGACGCCACCGTCGCCGTCAGCAAAGGCGACAAGGTCGTGTCGAAGAAAACGGTGCTGGCGTACATCAGTTAGCAGTTAGTAGTTAGCAGTTAGCAGTTAGTAGTTAGCAGTTGCGGGGAATGCACCCTTAACCTTCTAACCGCGTCCCCTCTAAACCTTAAACCTAAACCCTGACCCCTAAACTTTAACCCTTAAACCTTCCCCCCCTAACCCTTAACCCCTAAACCTTAAACCTTAAACCATATTGAAACTAAGCGTCATCATAGTCAATTACAACGTTTCGGCGTTTCTGGAGCAGGCGCTCGCGTCGGCGGTGAAGGCTATGCGCGGTATTGAGGGGGAGATTTATGTGGTCGATAACCATTCGGTGGATAATTCCGTGGCGATGGTGAAGGCCAAGTTTCCGCAGGTAAACCTTATTGAGAATCAGGATAATGTGGGATTCGCGAGAGCCAACAACCAGGCTATCCGCATCTCCACCGGCGAATATGTGCTGCTGCTCAATCCGGATACCCTCGTGGAGGAAGACACATTCGAGAAGTGCATCCGTTTCATGGACGAGACCCCCGATTGCGGCGGCCTCGGCGTAAAGATGGTCGATGGACAGGGCCGTTTCCTCCCCGAGTCGAAGCGCGGCATCCCGTATCCCTCGTCGTCGTTCTACAAGCTCTTCGGTCTCTCGAAACTCTTCCCGAAATCGAAGAAATTCGGGGCCTACCACGCCACGTACATCGGCGAGGACGAGACCCACGAGGTGGAGGTCCTCAGCGGCGCCTTCATGATGATGCGTCGGTCGGTGCTCGACAAGGTGGGGCTTCTGGATGAGGACTATTTCATGTACGGCGAGGACATCGACCTGTCGTACAGGATCTTGAAGGGCGGCTACAAGAACTACTACTTCCCGCAGACGCGCATCATCCACTACAAGGGGGAGAGCACGAAGAAGGGAAGTCTGAACTACGTCTATGTCTTTTACAAGGCGATGCAGATTTTCGCGCGGAAGCATTTCTCGGCCAACAACGCCAAGATTTTCAATGTCGCGGTCGATGCGGCGATATGGTTCCGTGCCGCTCTGGCCGCCGTGAAGCGGATTCTCGGCAAGATACTGCTGCCCTTGTTGGATTTTGCCTTGATTTATGCCGGGCTTTTCGCCCTGTCGAAATATTGGGAGCATGCCGTGCTGATGCATCGCAACTCCTCGTTCGCAGACTACTATTTCTACGGCGTGCTGGTCGGCTACACCCTGTTGTGGCAGCTCGCGATATGGATCAGCGGCGGTTACAGGAAGCCCGTGAACCGTTCAAAACTCAACCGCGGCATCGTGGCGGGCACGGTGGTCATCCTGCTGATATACGCGCTGTTGCCCGAGACCATGCGCTTCTCGCGCGCCGTCGTCGTTATGGGGGCGGTGTGGGCACTCCTGGCCGTGAACGTGCTGCGGCAGCTGCTTGTCCGCGCACACCTGCTCGACCTGGACACTCGCCGTTTGCGCCAGCGCATCGCCATCGTCGGTGGTCCGGAAGAGACGGCTCGGGTGCTGAACATGGTGCAGTCGATGAACGTCCCCCGGGAGTTCGTCGGCATCGTGACCACGCAATCCCTTGATAAAGAGACTCCTCTCTGCATCGGCAGCATTGAGGACCTGCCCGAGTTGCTCCGTATATACCAGATGAACGAGGTGATTTTCTGCGCCAAGGATCTCCCCGCCGACCAGATCATCGGCTGGATGAACCGTCTGCAGGACCAGCCCGTGGAGTTCAAGATCGCCCCCGAGGACGCGCTCTCGCTCATCGGTGGCAACTCCATCTTCACGGCCGAGGACCTCTACACCATCCCGACGCAGCCGGTCTATCTGCCGGGCAACCGCCGTCGCAAGCGCGCCTTCGACATCGTGTCGTCGCTGCTGCTCCTCTTGCTCCTCCCCCTGGATATCTGGTTCGTGGACGGCAAGGGCGCGTTTGTGCGCAACCTCTTCGCCGTGTTGGGCGGCCGGAAGAGCTGGGTGGGGCTGCGGAGAACGTCGCAGTCGAAGGAGACGACACTACCCGAGGGGGTTCTGCATCCCGCCGACGCCTATCCCGATGTGGCCTTCTCCGACGAGATGCTGGCCCGCACCGAAGAACTCTACGTCCGCAACTACCGCGTCTGGAACGACGTGACGATTTTGGCGAGAGGATGGCGGAAGGCGGTCCAGGAATAATGATTGCACGGTTTCTCGGTTTATAGGGTTACCGAAAAAAATCGTATCTTCGCGGCCTTTAATTCTTAATATTGATGGAACCCATTTTTACGCTCAAGGACGTTGAAAAAATCGTTTACGGGGACAAGAAAATCGCCCTTTCCGACCTGCCGATGGACAAGGTGGCGGAATGTTACGACTTCCTGAAAGAGTTCAGCGCAGACAAGATCATCTACGGCATCAACACCGGTTTCGGACCCATGGCGCAGTGGCGTGTCGATGACGACCACCTCACCGCCTTGCAATACAACATCATCCGCAGTCACTCCACGGGGGCGGGCGAACCGCTTCCCGACGAGTGCGTGAAGGCCGCGATGGTGGCCCGCCTCGGCACTTTCCTGCAGGCGCGCTCCGGCGTGCACCCCGACTTGGTGAAGCTACTGGTGGAGATGATCAACCGCGACATCCTCCCGATGATTCCCCGCCACGGCAGCGTGGGGGCCAGCGGCGACCTCGTGCAGCTGGCGCATCTCGCCCTGACGATGATAGGCGAGGGGAGTGTCCACTACCACGGAGAGTGGCGGCCCGCGGCGGACGTGTTGAGAGAGAACGGTCTCGAACCGTTCAAGATCCACATCCGCGAAGGCCTCTCCATCACCAACGGCACCGGCGTGATGACCGGCATAGCCACGGTCAACCAGTTCATGGCCGAGCAACTGCTGGACTGGGCCACGCTCGCCGCCGTGATGATGAACGAGATTGCGGGCTCCTACGACGATTGGATGGCGGAACCGCTCAATGAGGTGCGCCGCCACGAGGGACAGCAGGTTATCGCGGCCCGGATGCGCGCCCTCGCCCGCGACAGCCAGTGCCTCCTGCAACGTGAGCATCTGCTCTACGACGGCCATCATACGGAAACGACCTTTGAGCATAAAGTGCAGGCTTACTACTCGTTACGCTGCACGCCACAGATTCTGGGCCCGATATACGAGACGCTGACCAACTGTCGCCGCGTGCTCGAAGAGGAACTCAACTCCGCCTGCGACAACCCCATCGTGGATCCCGAGACCCGCAACGTCTATCACGGCGGCAACTTCCACGGCGACTACATCTCGTTGGAGCAGGACAAGGTGAAAATCGCGATGGTGCGCTTGGCGATGACCGCCGAACGGCAGCTCAACTACCTTTTCCACGACCGCATCAACGGCATTCTGCCGCCGTTCCTCAATATGGGCACGTTGGGACTGAACTACGGAATGCAGGCGTGCCAGTTCACGGCCACCTCCACCACCGCCGAGTGCCAGACGCTCGCCATGCCCAACTACGTGCACAGCATCCCGAACAACAATGACAATCAGGATATTGTGAGCATGGGCACCAACACCGCGCTGCTCACCCGCACGGTCATCGACAACGCTTGGCAGGTGCTCTCCATCCAGTACATCGCGCTCGCGCAAGCCGTTGACATCCTGAAGATTGCGGACAAGCTGGCCCCCATCTCCCGTCAGGTCTACCAGCAGGTGCGCGAAATCTGTCCCGTTTTCGTGGAGGACACCCCGTTCTACGAGGATTTGCGGAATGTGGAGGCCTTCTTGAGGAGAGAGCAGCTACGGCTGGATTAACTTTCCGATTGCCGAATGATGGATTACGATAGCGAAACGTCTCAGTCCGGTGTTGTTTCAGGCTCGATAGACGCCTTGTCTGCCGAGTTTTCCGGCTATGAGATGCTGCCCCCACGGAGCCAACCCGGCAACGTGCTCTACCGTGCCCGCCGTTTCGGCCGCTACTACGTGCTCAAAGGTCTTGCTCCCGAGTATCGCGACGACCCCGCTTGTCGCGAGTACCTCTCCAAGGAGTACCAGATTGGGGTGCAACTCGACCATCCCAACATCGTGCGGGTGAACAGCATCGAGGAGGATCCCAAGGTCGGGCTCTGCATCGTGATGGAGTACGTCGATGGGGAGAGTCTCGACAAATGGCTGGACACGAACCCGCCGTTCGCTGCCCGCAAGCGGATTGTCCGGCAGATTCAACATCCTGATTACCAAAGATGGGCTGACCGCCAAGATCATCGACTTCGGGCTTTCCGACAACAGCAGTTTCGCCTTCCGGCAGACCGGCGGCACGCGCAAGTACGCCGCGCCCGAGCAGCTGGCCGGACAGACGGTCGACCACCGCAGCGACCTCTACGCTTTGGGCGGCATCCTGAAGCGAATGTTCCCGCATCGCTACGGCCGTGCCGTTCGCCGCGCGCAACGCCAGGACCCCAACAAACGCCCGCAGTCAGTGTCGGCCTTGACAAAGCTAATGCGGCCACGATGGGAGCTGTGGCTGTCGCCGGTGCTCCTCATCGGCCTGTTCTGCTTCTGGATGCATCCCGACGGAAAAAAATTCCCTGTCACGTTGGATTCCGGGCAGACCGTCTATGCCAAGGTGTTGTCGCACTGGCACCGGACCATGGCGTTAGTTTGCCCTGTTGAGGCGAAGAGCTGGTGCGATGTCCCCAATCCCCCTTCCGGAGACTTGGTCATCCCGGCGCACATCCGGCATCGTGGGCTCCCTTATCGACTCACCGAGATAGACACCAGTGCCTTTCAGGATTGCGTCAAGCTCACCCATCTCACCATCCACGACGGCCTCGAACGCATCGGTTATAGAGCCTTCAGCGGTTGTAACTTGCTCGCTGACACGTTTTTCGTCCCCCGCTCATTGAAGCGCATCGAAACATACGCTTTCGCCGACTGCTACACGCTCACCACCCTTGTTTGGAAAGCTCGGAACTGCAGCACAGGTGTCGGGGAATATGCAGAACAATCGTTTTTCTACCGATGCAACTCCTTGAGAAAAGCTATCGTTGACGACAGTGTGGAGCAATTGCCTTCAAACGTATTCTATCCTATGGAACATTTGGAGGAAATAGAGCTTCCCAACACCCTCCGTGAGTTGCCTTTGAATTTTGCCGACGGATCAACAAACCTCCGCAGTATCCGTCTTCCAGACTCGCTGCAGACGATATCCCACGGGGCTTTCTATGCAAGCGGTATCACCCAGATCGTCATTCCCGACCGAACCGAAGCAATCGGTGGGTACAGTTTCTCCTATTGTTGGAATTTGCGTGAAGTGGAAATTGGCAGCGGTGTGAAACGCATTGAAAACTATGCCTTTAACGAAAACAGAGCGTTGGAGACCATGGTTGTCCATTGTGTGGAGCCGCCCGCGATGATGCCCAACTCCCTGTACGGCATCCCCGACAGCGCAGTGCTGTACGTCCCCGCCCAATCGCTGGAGAAGTACCGAAAGCATGAGGTGTGGGGAAAGTTCAAAAGGATAGAAGCAATTAGCAGTTAGTAGTTAGTAGTTAGCAGTTAGCAGTTAGTAGTTAGTAGTTAGCAGCTACGAAAAGCTCCAATATAATAGAAACAGCTTCCTTAAGCAGCCCCGACAGGGGCAAGAGCTCGGTAGAGGATAGAGACAGATTCCTTAAGCAGCCCCGACAGGGGGCAAGAGCTCGGTAGCGTTTGGATTAGGATGGAGGTTATTTCGCGGTTTCCACCGTCAATTGTGTCACCCCGGTCTTGCGGCCGATCTCGTAGAGGGGGGCGAAGGAGTCGTCCTGGACGAGGTTGGAGAGGATGAGGGGGGAGCCGGTGGCGAAGAAAGCGGTCTGGAAGGTGTTGCCGGGTTTCAGCTTGGTGCGCTCGCTGCTGACCACGCGGTAGGCGTTGCTGCCGAGGTATTCCACGGTGCAGCGGCGGCCCGGGTCCCAACAGAGTGTTATATGGTCGCCTGGACGCAATTCGCTGCTGCTCACCACCTTGCCGAGAATTTTATCGGAAGCGTCTGCACCTTCGTCGCCGTAAAAAAGTTTCATATCCTCAAAGTTGCGGTAACCGACAGACTTGGCGAGGGTGTCTAACGTGAAGCTGCGGGGGGTCACGGGAGTGTTGCCATAGTTCCAGATTCGTTTCAGCGTGTTGAGTCCGATGTTTTCGCGGGTGCGCTCGAAGATGTAGGCTTGCAGGAACACGAAGTCGGAGGCACGGTTCATCTGCCGTTCCACCGCCTCGCACAGGAGGTTTTTCAGCTGTTCGATGTAGATTTTGTCGCTGTCGTCCATGTAGAATCCGTTTTTCGGCGGCAAAAATACACAATTTGCAGGTTGTCCGCGCTGCCCATTTTGGCCCATTTGGATGGTCTCAAATACGTATGCTCACCTTTTTGCCACTTCGCGTCGGAAACACCAGTGTGGCATGTTCTTCAACTAGTAAATGTAACTGTCTCTCACTTACAATGCTGAGATCAACATCATTTTGCGACATCAGGTCTGATATTGTCGGATTGTCCGCAAGCAGACGCATCCGTTCGGTCATTGGTTGATCAGATAAAATGGGTGATAGAGAAAACAGTTCCAGATTGGAAGCTGTTTCTTCAATCAAGTGGCTTTTCACGAAAGATTTTTGCTTTTCGTCTCCAATAAGTTCACCAATACCCTGCATTAGCATTTTCGGACTTGTCTTTCGAACACTTTCTGCGCATTGCACAGCATAGTCTGCCACACTCATGCCCGTTCGCAATCGGACAATGTTTGGATTGATTGCCGTGCTTTTCTGAAGGAAAAACCAAACATCGAAAATGTCTCGTGGGGTGACGCGCTCTCCTAATGCGCACAGCTTATGGGCAAACATGTCTGGAAGTGTCATCACCCGTATATCCGTACCTGCCAAAGTCTTGATTTCGTAATGGTTGTCATACTGCCGTGTGGTGACCTCAACTTTCAACATTCGATTTCCACCACCATAGTTGAGAACGAGCAGCGGACCGTAAAACTTCATAGCCTCGTCATCAATCTCCCCAAATTTCGACAGCAGATTATGTAATTTATGGAAGACATTCTCCGTTTTTGTGCTGTCTAACAAGTTGAAATCCAGATCTGTGGAGAATCTTGGCAATTGATGAAACAACAAAAGCGAGGTTCCTCCCTTAAAGGCCAGTTGGTTCGACAGTTCTTTATCTCGGAAAATGGCAAGTAAAACCTGCATCATAAAATAACGGTGTTTTGCAATATCCATAATGTCAAATGTTTAGGATTTGTTTTGTGTGTTGCTCCAGTGATTTGGAACGATATGAAGGAATTAGAGCATTGATTTTCTTTTTGTCAAGAGGTCGAAGGTTGTCAAAATAACAGTTTCCGGCACTTAAATACACCATGTCCAAAAACGCCCGTTCCGCCGAGGCTATACATACATTATCCTTTTGCATAATCCCTTCTCCACCCAACCACAATTCTGGCTTTATTTGTCTATAGGAGTACACTTGTCCTGAAATCTCCACAGTGCGCGAGAGATAGCTCACCGAAGTCAGGGCAGAGTCGTATTGGAAAATGACCCCGGCTCGCTTCAGAACATATTCCAGAGAGAGGTATGAAGGATGAAAAATCGAACAGGCCAGTTCTTCAGCATTGAAAGTACGTTTCGTGTAAATTCCGCGTCTTGGATTAAGGATTTCCCCTTTCTTGACGTAGTAGTTCAGCATTTTCGTCAATCTCACACCATCTGAAATGCCTGTCAGCAGAACCATTGATTGGATCTGGAATACAGTTCTTTCGGATTCTAACATCAACCTCAGTACGTTGTTTTGAGAACTCATAATACGAATAATTTGTATTTTCAGTCTGCAAAAATACATTTTATTTCTTAACCCACAAAACCAAATACTATTTTTTTTCTCCCATTTTGGCCCATTCCAACCTATCCGAAAAAATTGTAGTTTTGCGGGTCAAAATGGACGGGGCGGAATTTCATCCCCGTTTGTCAGTGTCACCAAAATAGATAGTAGAAAAAGAACAGAAAAGAAACAATCGAACATATAAAATAGCGTTTGCAGCTATCCTTGACTCTCATTTTCCACACGCTCTCCGTCGAATCGGAGGCAACACACATCAAGGACAGATTCCGCAAGCCGTTTGTAACGGCGTGGAATGCTTGTCGGATGTGTGGGAGTGGAAACCCGAGAGTCGGACAAGCGAAATTCCACGCCATTTTTATGTCACAAACGGTAGCGCAATGAGCGAAGAGGGTCTGCACATAGGGCAAGTCATCCGTCGGGAGGTAATCCGGAAGGGGATCAAGGTGCCGTGGTTGGCGCAGCAGCTGGGCTGCCACCGCAACAACGTCTATCTCATCTTCTCCCGCCAGTGGATTGACACGAACACGCTGATGAAGCTCGCCCAAATCCTCGACTACGACTTTTTCGCCGACCTGAGCCGCTCCTACCGCGAGCGGCAGGGGCAGCCTGGGGAATATATAAACGGGGTGGGGGAAAGTTAAGGTGCGGTATGTTACCATGCCGCTGTCGGTTTATATTTTAAACTGCAAAAATCCATACGTTTTTTATAGTTCAAACTGCAAAAGCATAACATCCCGCCGCTTCCGCCCATTAATTCTGTGCAATCTGCCAAGCAACACTTTGCTAAACAATTGATAATCATAATTATATATTGTATATTTTTGACCCCAGATAAGAACGGGAAAGAAAGCGTCATCCCATGAAGCGCACAGCCCATTAAAATGGGTCAAAATGGGTTATGGCGGTTTGAGGGGAAAGTTTTTATTTTGCGGGTGGAAAAGAAGAGAATTGGAAAGGTGATAATATTTAAACTGAATTTCAAATATAGCCATTTATTATGTACAATGAACAGTTAGAACAATTGATTGAAGCGGCCTTAAAAGACGGTATGATGTCAGGAAAGGAAAGACAAGTCCTTTTCAACGAAGCTCAATCTTTGGGTATCGATCTTCTTGAGTTTGAAAACGAACTAAATAGGCGTATATTATCGCGCAAAAATGAAAGTGTTTCAGATTCTCTAAGCGGTAACAATAATAATTCTGTTTCTAACAAAGTAGAACAACCAAAACAAAACGAAGAAAGCATAGGGATAAGTGAGAAGGAAAGAGAGGAGAAAAAAGAGGAGGAAGAGACAAAAGATGAGATAGAAGAATTCGAGGAAAACGGAGGAAAAATAAAAGAAAGAAATGAGGAAGACGAAGAAGATACAGAAGATGAGGAAGATACGGAGGAGTACGATGAAGACAACGACTCGTTAGTTGGTGATATTGTAAACGATTTCAAAGACGTTGTTAGCGACATAAAATCAGATGTTTCCGATATCTTACACGATATTATAGGAAATCCCAAACATACAATCAAGTCATCAGCGAGTCAAAAGAGGCCTCAAAAAACTATCTCCAAGAACAATAAAACTCCTTTGAGATCAAATTCGCCCAACAGGAGCAATTTTGCCCAGTTGCTCAATAGTGGTAATCTTTCTTCCAAAAAACTGAATGACATTCTTGATGACATTGTTGATGGTGAGTATATGACATCTGCTGATTGTGAAGACATGTTAGACTTCAGAGAACTTAAGGCACAGAAAAAACGAATCAAAGAGGCTCTTGTTCAGTTTCCTACCCCATCTGACAAAGACGACCTACTTGATTTTATGCTTTACCTGAAACCTAAAATCCAACATTCCGAGCATAGCGACGCTTTCCTGATGAAATATGATGAATGCGTGGAAAAGGTTGAACTGCTATATCCCGAAGACCCAGATTTTGAAAAAATAATTGGTTCAAAAGTAAAGAAAAACGGTTGGGGAAAATTCCGGGGAAATATGAAAAAGACAGGGATGGTAATGGGTGGAATAGGACGCGTAGTGTGGGTGATATTAAAAACAGCAGGAATTCTGTTGATTATTGCGATTGTATTGTTTATAGTTTTGATGATACTTGGTGCTCTGTCCTAACAACCACAATCGAAATGTTAAAGCAAACGATACTATTCAACAGATCAATTCAGAATTCATCTAATCAGTAATCACTGCAATATGGCAAAGACTATTAAGCGGAGTAAAGCTGCTTTTGGAAAACAAGTCGAATTATACGTAAAGGCCTTGTTATTAAAAGAAGGTGCTGATGTCTATACTCCAGAAGTGGATGATAAAGCAATAGATATCTTGGTCAAAACTCCGACGAACCATTTTAATGAGATACAAGTGAAAGCAGTAACAAACGGTGCTCTTTTTGCCGCTATTTCTCACAATAAACCGCGAAATAATTATTGGTTTATCTTCTATTCCGAAGAATTAGATGTATTTTGGATTTTATCCTCGCAAGAGTTTGTTGCAGAAGCTTCGCAAAATAAAAAAGGAAAACACATTGGAAAATATTCCATCCAGTTTCATAGCAAAAGCAATGGAACGGTCGTTGCTAACCCTAAATATTCAAAATATGAAGTTACAAACTTTCGACGAATAACAATGTGATATGTGGATTGGTGTGCGAGCAAGCAGCATAAAAAAGTTTATTTTGAAATAGATTAAAATAAAATGATATGTATAACGAACAATTGGAACAGTTAATTGATGCGGCGTTAACGGATGGCACGTTGACTGAAAAAGAAAAGCAGATTCTTTATAAAAAAGCCATGGTCATGGGTGTGGACTTAGACGAGTTTGAAATGGTTCTAGAAGCTAGACTAATCAAACTCAAAAAGGAAGTTGAGGAAAAAGTAGCTTCACCAGCTCCTAAAAGCAACAAACATGGTGACATAAGAAAATGTCCGGCTTGCGGGGCACTAGTGCCCCAATTGACAGGATTTTGCAAAGAATGTGGCTATGAATTCTCAAATGTAGGCGTGTCCACCACATCCCAATTAGTGGCAGATGAAATAAAAAAGATAAAAGAGGAAAGTGCTCGAAAAAAGCAAGAACTGAGAATGAGCGGTTTGTTCTCAGCAGAAAAAGAAGAAGGAGAGAGTTATTCTCCTTTAGAAAAAGCTCAAGACAATGTTGACAGTGACAGCCGAAGTAAGATTCATTCATTCATCGAGTCTTTTCCAATACCAAACACAAAAAATGATCTGTTAGATTTCATTTCATTTTTGAGAGTGGAGGGCTACTCGGAAAAATGCAAACAATGTCTATCCAAAGCAAAATTATTGTTTCCTGAGGACCCTGTATTTGAGCAAATATCCGCTGAGATAACGACGGAAGAGAAAAAAAGAGATAGATTTATGGCGTTGTTGTGTTTTCTTATGTTTGGATTACCTATTATTATTGGAATATTAGGACTTATTTTACATTGGTGGACTTGGGCAGACATACGTTCTTTATTCCATTAATATTCATATCATATTTGGGTTTACTTTGTTTAAAGAACACACGTTTATTACTAAAATTTCAAGGTGAAAATCATGGACATTGGAATAGCAAGTATTATTGTCGCTTTATTATTGAGTACAGGTGGAATCGTAATTTCTTTTATGTTTGGACACATTCCTCGGAAACGGAAGGACGAGATAGTTAGAACAAAGAAAGAGTTACTTCAGCTTTATAAAGATGTTTTACAGTTGCTTGAAGAAGAAAAGATGTTGTTGGAAGAAACAGAAATGAGCAAATTGAAAGCAAGGAAGGATAGGGTTATTAGTAGTCGATGCGAACCTGCCCGAATCAAAAAAGAATCAAAGAGTTAGAATCACAAATGCATAATTATGGGACTATTTAACAGAAAAGAAGGCGGATTGATGGATGTCATCCGTTGCGATGAACCGGAATATTTGATTTGGAAATGGCGTCCTGCCGGACAGGATGCTAACAGCACAAAAAAAGAAAACGCCATCCGCTACGGCAGCAGTCTGCGGGTGAAGGATGGTGAAGTTGCGGTTTTTGTTTACAAACAGGATGGTGGCATTATGCAGGATTTCATCGAGGGACCATACGATGACACTATCAAAACTGCAAATTTCCCAATACTCACGAGCATCGTTGGCTTGGCTTTCGGAGGCAACTCCCCATTCCAAGCCGAGGTCTTTTTCATCAACCTCTCCCAAGTGATGCAGGTCAGGTTCGCTGTACCTTACTTTGATGTCTTTGATCCGCGATTTCTTGACTATCCTGTGCCTATGGCTGTGAGGGGGACTCTGACATTTAACATTTCTGATTACAAGGCGTTTATTAAACTACATCGCCTCATCAATTTTGAGTTGGAAGATTTCAGCAAACAGATTAAGGACGCCATCGTTAAATATGTGAAAGGGGTGGTGACCAACGTGCCGCAAGAAAATGGCATCCCTGTCTTGCAGATGGAAAGGAAAATATTGGAAATCAACGAAATCGTGGTTCAACATTTGAAACCCAGATTGGAGAATGACTTCGGAGTGAATATGAAAGCGGTTGACATCGCTGCTATTGAACCTGACAAAGAAAGTGATGGTTATCTTGAATTGCGTAAAATAACCGCTGGCCAACAAACCAAGACCATAGAAACACAAACAGAAATCAATCTCAAGAATATGCGAGAGATGCAGCGTATCAATGCTGAAAATATGGAGGAGTCGCTCCGTGTACAGCGTGAAGAAGCACAGCGTGCGCAACGTCTGCAGACAGAGAATGCAAACATTGCCGCTCACAGCATAGACAAACAGACTGAAGTACTCTCAACTGCTGCACAAAATCTCGGTGAGATGAGCCAAGTGAACTTGGAGAATGGCAATGTGGGCGGGATGAATCCTGCAGGGATGATGATGGGAATGGCAATGGGTGGCGCTATGGGAGGCCAAATGGGGAATATGATGAATCGAATGGGGCAGCAGATGCAACAAGCGAGCATGCCGCAACAGCCACAGCAACAAGCACAGCCACAGATGACACCTCCGCCTATGCCTGGTGTCGTGAATGTGGCTTATCTGGTTTCTGTCAATGGACAACAATTTGGCCCTTACAATATGCAACAGTTGCAACAATTGGTGCAGAACGGACAACTTACTGCACAAACGTATGTTTGGAAGCAAGGGATGCCCAATTGGGAATTTGCAGGCAACGTACAGGAACTCGCCAATCTGTTCGGAGCTGTTCCTCCGCCTATGCCCCCAGCCCCTCCAATGCCGTAACATCTAATAAAAAAGTGAAATATGGACAATAACAATTTCTTCTCCATCGACCGACTAATCGAGTTCGGTATGAGTATGGCCGTTGCCCAGCAGATGGTTCAGACAATGAACCAAACGATGCAGAGCATGTACATCCCAGGGACGATGAACCCGATGACACAGGCACAGCCTTCGCAAGCTGCGCCAATGTCACAACCTCTTCCACAAGTTTTCTATGTCGTCATTAACGGCAATTCCGTCGGGCCTTTGTCCGAAACCGAAGTAATGAAACTCATTTCCTCCAAACAGATCACCAAAGACACTTACGTCTGGAAGCCGGGTATGAGCGAATGGCAGACAGTGGAGAACACGCCAGAAGTTTTGAAATTAGTTTTGTTGGCACCGCCAGCGTTTAACCAACCAAAATAACGAGAGTATGAAAATTAACAGTATTCCCACCATTATTGCATTAGCCATCAGCGCATTGATTGGCTATGCCTTGTATTCCCTTTGCAAGACCGAAGGACAGGAACTGCTTTTGGGCATTGGCGGCGGCATCGCCACATTCATCCCTTTGGCCACCGCTTTAGGTGTCCGGTTCGAACAATCCCGCACATCCGGCAACATCGCCGTACTGGGTGGCGCGTTCACCTTCATTATGCTCATCTGCTGCTTCGTGTATGCCTTCATTCAATTCACCCCGCCCGCCTTCATCATCGTGGCAGGTTTGTTGGTGTTGATTTTCATTGTAATTGTTTACGGGATAGCCAAAGCGAAACAATAAGTGCTCGGTTTGGGCATGTTCCACAAGAAAACGCATCTGTTTATTCATATTTCATTAATTTAGTTCAAAATTATTATGACAACACAAGATTTATCCATATACATCAGCGATTTTTTCAGTTACGCGGACAGACAAAAAATCGAACTCTATAATGAATATTCATTGCAGCACGAACTTGGCATATTCTTACGCAACCAATGCCCCAATTACAGTGTGCAATTTGAGAGAAACACTAACTTCTTTGGAATAAATACAGCCACTGTAAAACAAGAGATTGACATTGCGGTGTTTGACAAGAACGAAAAGTTCGCCATTGAACTAAAGTTTCCTCGTAATCGTGCATATCCAAGAAGAATGTTCCAATTCGTTGAAGATATTTGTTTTATTGAGCGGTTGAAAAATATCGGTTTTACTGGCGGTTGTGCGGTTTCTCTTGTCTATGATATGAATTTTTGCACCAAACAAGGATTAAAAACCAAAGGTATTTATGGCTATTTCCGTAACAAAAAGCCAATTACTGGTGTAATCAACAATCCTTTACAGAACAATGGACCAATACAGCTTGTTGTCAACGGTTCTTATAAAGCAATTTGGAGTCCAACAGACATTTTGCTCAGAAATAACGTGGCGGATCCAATCACGTCTGTACCAGCTAAATATTACATCATTGAAATTTAGTTGGTTAAGTATTCGACAAGGCATACATTCCTGTTTGTGGTTTATACTTGTATTTGAAAAGTATCAAGGAGGAAGCCGAAAATCCGGAAAAGAGTAGGCAACTTAAAATCGTATTATCATGAGATATAAACTTTTAGTAACAGGAAAAGGCTTGTCTGCGTTGCAGTGGATAGAAAAGCCTGACGGGAGCACCGTCAGAAGTTCCAGTGAAGAATGGAGCTTCGTGGTTGAATCGAACGAATCAAACGGTATTTCCGCTGATGATTTCTTGAAGCAGACTGGTTGTAAATGGAGAAGCGGCTTCGGCAGGCCCTTTAAAATCATAAATGCCAACGGTTGGACGGTAAAACAATTGTGATACTTTATGAGTACAATACTCGAAAACACTGTGACGTGTGGCAAGTTGAATGTCCAGCTCCTGGAGTTGTTGAAAAAGCACGGCGGGACATTTCGCATCGATGAAGACGAACAGTTCACAACTTGGGCCGTCACGCTCTTCGACAAAGATGGTGGTATTCCGCTGTCGTTGTCGTTGGTCGGATCAGTTGCGGAAATCGCGGTAAAGGACATGGGCTGGGATTATGAGGTGGTGGAAATCACCCGTTGCGAAGACTATGCCGAAAGAAACGATGACTACGTTTTTATTTTGGCCGCCGTCGATGGAAACAAGGTGACGATTGATGGGGTCAAAATGGTGATACAACTGTTGAAAACTGCAAAATGATGGTTAATTTACCCACTAGTCGTTAGACATTCCCCCGAAATTCTTCTGGACCAAATCGCGGATGCAACTCTTCGACAACCGCGTGGGCAACGCCCCATAGGAGACGCGCCATGGCACGTCTCTACACGCCGTCATCTTCTTCCTACTGCCGTTCTTCGTGGCGGGGGCGGCGTGCGTGGTGGGGAAATGGTGATGGGACCCCTCACGGGGTTCTGCGGGTTCGACGGAACTTACTTCTCAAAGAGGGCATCCGCGGTGATTATGTCTTGAAATTCAACAGAATAAGAATTCTGCTTTACTTCATTGGCCGAAATGAGGATAAGATGGATGGACTTGTCTGTCCCCGTCGCGATTCTGAAACTGTTCCGACGGTTTTGGACTTTCTGTTCTTCCTCGGATGTCATCTCGTAGGGCTGCTTGGTGTATTTCATCTCACAAATGTCTATAATACCGTCATTGCGGTCGATGAGCAGATCAATTTGCGCACCTTTTTTTTCGAAAGTGGCGGGTTGATACCACGAGCAGACCCTGCTTATGGTGCCGAAGATACTGAGGGCTTTCTTGATTTGAGTGACGTGCAGAAGACAAACACGCTCAAAAGCGAGCCCGCACCAGTTGTAGTATAAGGGCGAACCTGTCTGACGAGACCAAAAACACTCATCGCCGCCGCTGTTCTGCTGGATAAACCGGTAATAGAACAATGTGTAAGAGTCTATCAGTTGGAAAACGGCAAATTTGGATTTAAGACCTAGGTTGTTGTATTTGCGAATAAAACCGCAGGCTTCGAGGTCTTGCAACATCTCCGAAAGACGCCCGTTATCCTGAAGATGAGCTTCCGATATAAGTTCTTCTCGGGTCATCCCGATTCGTTTATGGCCAAGCGTCTGTACAATGGTAATATAAGGGTCGGGGTTTTTGAAGAGTGACGCATACAACTCGTCAAATTCATCATACAGGCCGCCGTCGGGATTGAAGAAAAGGTTGTCGATGTTTTGAGAGAGGCTCAGACCGCGTTCTAATTTCGACCAGTAGAACGGAATACCACCCATAACCATATAGCACTCCATAAGCTGCCTGCGGTTCATGCCAAGTTTGCGGTGGATAGCATACTGCTCGCATTCGTGGAGGGTGAACGGCTGAAGATGAATCTTGGTGTTGACGCGGTTGTGGAGGCCTCCTTTGTTTTTGAGGATTTTCTTGATAATCCAAGATGTGGCACTGCCGCAAACGATAAGGACAACGTCCTTACGTGCCGATGCCCAACCATTCCAAAAGTTTTCGAGAGCGGGGACGAATCCGGAACGCTGAGTGTCCAGCCATGGAAGCTCATCTATAAAAATGAGTTTCTTAGGCTCATCGGATTGACGAATGATTTCCTTCAACGCATCGAAAGCGTCAAGCCAAGTGTGAGGCAAGATGGCTTTCTGGAGACCGTATTCGCGCAGAGAGAGCCGCCACGCAGCAAGTTGTTTCTTCATAGTCGAGTTGGCAAGACCCGTATGGTAGAAGGTGAATCGGTTGTTGAACGTTTCTCGAACCAAATAGGTTTTCCCCACACGACGACGACCGTAAAGTGCCACAAACATTGAGTCTTCTTCTTGAACGGCTTGGGTCAGACTCCTTTTCTCTTTTTCTCTTCCTATGAGCATACTGGATAAATTTTACTGAGCGCAAAAGTAGGAAAAATATTCTTATACTCGGCGGAAAGTGTTGAGATTTTATAGATTCCGCCGAGTATGGGCGCTTTTATTTCCAGATAGTTTTGATTTGTACCAGCTCGCGGGAGGCATCATCGGCTTCACCCACAGGGGGGGTAGACATCCTCCCCGAAACTCTTCTGGACCAAATCGCGGGTGCAACTCTTCAACAACCGCGTGGGTAAGCCCCATAGGAGACGCGCCATGGCACGTCTCTACACGCCGTCATCTTCTTCCTGCTGCCGTTCTTCGTGGCGGGGGCGGCATACGTGGTGGGGAAATGGTGATGGAACCCCTGACGGGGTTCTGCGGAACATCGTGGGGGACCGTACTGGGCTACATGTCTGTAGCACCTTAATTTTTTCGCATTTCGTTTATATAATGATGAATACATTAAAAAAAATATCATCATTCAAAAACCAATCCGAATTATGACGAAAAATGAAATCCCAAACGGCGAAAGCAGCATTCCCGAAAACAGGGAAACGGCCGAAAGACAAGTTGAACTATGCCCCAACGAGTGCTTGTACAACCAAGAAAGAGAATCGAGAATAGGGTTCTTACGTCGTTCAGCCTCACATAGAGGATAGGGTGGGTATGACCCCTCAGCGGTACACCGAAGCCGAATATGATTGGAGATTATCGATTTCTGCCCCACACGCAAATGGGTTAAAGTGGGTTATGGTTTTTCGGAGAAAATGTGGTTATTTTGCGGTGTTTTATTAAAAAGATTATAGACTATAATTAGTCGAGAAATATAGTAACAGATAAGTCACTTATTATTCACATAATACCGATGGGCCGATGGGATATAACTGGCAATTATTATTATGAAAAAAGCATTTTTAGCATTTGTTGCAGTCCTGTTAATGGCAACTAACGTTAATGCGCAGTCAAAAAACAAAAATGAAAACATTCGTTACGACAAGGACAGCGTCGCTATTGACTGGTACATGTTGTACACAACTGATGGTAAAACGATTGAATGTCTCAGTGTTGAGGGTGGAAGTCAAGGGAAACCTGTAATCTACACTCCATTAAATAACCCAACCAAATCGGTCACCCTTAGCAAGACAAAAGTGTGGAAAAGTTATAAGATTTCAACAATGGGATCGATTAGTGGGTACAGTGTCTATAACATTGATTATGAAGCGGAAGATCAAAAGAAATCCACGCCACGAGGTAATAATGTATACATTGACGAAATCTCAGGGAAGCGACGCCCCAATATTGAATTATGCCGTCAATACAAAGTAACTGATGTCATTATTTTCTAATATTTATAACATCAAAATCAATTATTATGAAAAAGTGTTTGGTCTTTGTTATGGCTGTTTTCTTTCTGTACAGTTGCAATAAAGTCACCCTGAACAGCTATTACGATGCAACCACTGTCGAGAATGATTTAGCTTCGTTAGTGAAAGCCGGTTCCCTAACATCAGAAGACATGTATGAAATAAAATATTTTGCTTCTGCTTGGGGTATTACGTTAGACGACAGCGTGACATACGACAATCTCCTCAAGATTACAAAATACGACAAAGTTTATATAATGGATAAAAACATGGCATTTAATATTCTAAATGATGCCAGAAAACGCAATGACGCGGAAAAAATAAGTTCTTTTGTTGATAATGTTAAAAAAGACAGTAAAATAAACAAGGACGGACGAGATTATTACTTATGTAAATCCGATAAGCAATGCGTCCTGCAATACGCGGATTCCATTCGTTCGGCAATAGAGGAAGAAGAAAGAATGGCGGAAGAGAAGAGAATAGCCGAAGAAAAGCAAAAAGAGGACATGCGTATAGCACAGGAAAAACGGAAAGAAGAAGCTCGCAAAACTGAAAAACGACGCAAGGAGACCGAACAAAAGCCAACTAAAGGACGTGCCCCTAACGAAGCCACCCCTGAAGACAGTGGATATAAAATTGATAAGGAAAAAAGAGTTATTGTGTATTGATTGTTTTTATGAATTAAGCAATGTCAAACGAATTAACATAATAAAGAGACTTTAGAAAGTCTCTACTCTCGAAATACTTCCGGGCCAAAGTGCAATTCAACGGATATAATAAATCCCTGACAGCATCCGCCACTCAAACAAGGTGGCCGGCGGGGCCGTTAGGGATTCGTTTCTTAGACCGGAAGACCTTATGCGTAGCTGTGCATGCCGCCGAGAAGCAGGTTCACCCCGAAATAGGTGATCAGCACGCTGAGGAGCGCCAGGATACAGTAGAGATGGAAGAACATCGGCTTCTCAAAGGATTTCCACACCGCTTTGTGCAGCGGGGCGGCGTAGATGAGCAGCGTGATGAGCGCCCACACCTCCTTGGGATCCCACGACCAATAGTTGCCCCACGAGATGTTGGCCCATACCGCGCCGATGAAGATGCCCGCGGCGAGCAGCGCGACGGCAGGGTAGAGCAAGATCATGCTGATGTCGCGCAATCGCTCCAGATATTGCGTGTTCGAGGGCTGCGCTATACGCACTATCACCGCGCTGAGACCGTTCAGCATCACGAAAAAGAGCAGCGCGTAGGCTATCATGATGACGGTGACGTGCAGACTCAGCAGCGGCGACGACAACACCGGCATCAGATGGGTGACGGGAGGATTGGAACCGCCCATCATCTGCACCAACAGCACGAAACCGATCATCAACAGACCCGAAGGCAACGCCATCTCGTATTTCCGCATCATAATTAGGGTGATGACGCTGATGCTCAACGCCAACAGGTTCATCGAGTCGAAACTGCCGGCCATGGGCACGTGACCGCCGGCAATCCATCGCAGGATGAACACCACGGCCAAGAAGAGACAAAGCAATGACACCCAGATGGTTGCGATAATACGGACGGGCTTGTGAAGCTTTCGCCCTTTTCCGAGACAGATGAGGGCGGCGGCAAAGCTAAGCAACCCCAAGGTGATCGTCACCATCGCCAGCCAACGGCCGACACTGAGACGGTTGTAGAGCCGCTCGGCCCGGAATTGCGCCTTGGGCTGCACCTGCCCGAGGGAGTATTTCTCCTGATAGACTTTGGTCTTCTCAAAAAGGTTGCCCAGCTCGTGGTAATTGCTCGTCAACGCGTATTCCTGACAGAGACTCAGCTGTTTCCGGATGAAGAGGTATTCGTCGTCGGGGATGCTCTGCGGCAGCGGGTCGTTCTGCGAGTACCACGTCACGTTTTGCGCGCTGTCAGGGTGGGGGAACATCTTCAGAAACTGGCCGTTGCAGAGCATTTCGATGAGCTGGTACTTCTCGTCGGCGGCGCGGAAGCTCTTGCGCTTCGGATCGCCCATCGGCAGCGAGGCGAGAATCTTCTCGAGCTTGTAATCCCCGTAATCGTTGCGGAAGTCCGTGAAGCGGGCGTACTTGCCGCTGATGCCGAGCTCTTTGCGCACTTCGTCGCCCTTGATCTTGAACATCGGCTCGTCCTTCCATTCGTCAAAGTAGAACAGCCATCCGCTGAAGACCTGCTCCGGGGTGTAGCCTTTGTAACGGGCACTCCCGTAGATTTTGGTGGTGAAATCCTTGGCGAGGGTCTGCAGCGGACAGACGCGGCCCTTGTACATCACGTACATCTGCCCCATCTTGTCGGCGCTCTCCCGCGGCAGAACGCTCGGCTTGTCGGCGGCTTGCGCAGGAAGAGTGGCGGCCAATGAGATGAATGCAAGGAGAATCGCCGCCTTGCCCGCGGTCTTTTGCAGCAGCTGGCGGAACTCGCCGTTACGCTCGAAGAAGAGCCCGATCAGCGCGACGAACAGCAGGAGGTAGCCCGCGTAGGTCACCCCGACGCCCCAGGGGTCGTGCGCGACGGAAAGCACCGAGTTGCCCTCTTCGTCGTAGTCGCTCTGGTAGAAGCGGTAGTGGCGATACTTCAGGATGTTGTTCATCGAGATCTTGGCATCGGTCACTTCACTTCCGTCTGTGATTTGGAGGTAGCTCACGAAGTCCATCGGCGTGTGGGTGCCCGGGTAGGTCTCCACCTCGAAGCGGTCGAGGGTGAGCGAGAAGGGAAGTTCCGCCTCTCGGGCGTCCCCATGCTTCTCGACGCTGAACTGGTTGACGGCCTTCCCTGGGGAGAGCGTCATCTCACCGTGCTGTCCGGTGAGCATCGTCAGCAGGGCACCGAGCAGGATGAGCAGCACGGAGGAGTGCAGGGCGCAGATGACCGGCCGCTGCCAGCTTTTGCGCGTGACCATCATGACCACCAGTCCGGCGGCCAGCAACGCCCACAGGGTGACGAACCACCAGCTGCCATAGACGTGGCTCAGCGCGTATTCGTTGCCGTGGCCCATTTCCACGACGGTGCCCGCCGCCATTGTCACGATGAGGGCGAGGAGGAGGGCAGAGAGAATGTGTCGGAGGTTTTTCATTGATTGGTGATTAGTGATTAGTGATTAGTGATTAGTGATTGGTGACTTGAGACTTGAGACTGGTGATTTGTGACTCGGGTTTCAGAAAAGGTTGCAAAAATATTAAAAAAACAATTTCCTTGAGCAGCCCTGAAGGGGCAAGACGCGCGAAGCGCTAATAACCCCACACAAGGCGAAGCCGCAGTGTGGGGTCGGAAATCAAATAGCATTGATGAATTTCACGACGGCGTCGCGGTCTTCTTTGCTCAGGTTACGGAATTTCTCGACGGTCCAGCGGGCGTCACTCTGGGCGCTGCCGTGCCACATGATGGCCTCGATGACGTTGCGGGCGCGGCAGTCATGCAGACGGTCGCTGGAGCCGGTGCATACGTTGGAGAGGCCGCGACCCCACAGCGGGGTGGTGCGGCACCAGCCGGTGCGGATGTCGTTCTTCATGCAAAGACGGTGTTGCACCATGTCGGTGTAAGGCCATATCTTCTGGTTGGGGTAACGCGGCAGACGCTGGTCGCCGGTGGTGAAGAAGCCGTTGGGGTCGGTGAAACGGTCGGGACCGGTGGTCCAGCTGGGACGGTGGCAGGTGGCACAGCCGATCTCGCGGAAAATCTTGCGGCCTTTCTGCACCTCCTCGTCTTTGAGGTTACGGGCGGCGGGGACAGCCAAACCGCGGTGCCAGACCATCAGGTTGACGTAGTCGTCATTGCTCATCTCAGCGGGCAATTCTCTGCTCATCAAGTAGTTGAAGATGTCGGTCTCGGGATTTCCGGTCTTGTTGTACTCCGGGAAATAGGTGTAGAAGGCGGCCTGCACTTCGGGATCCTGGGAGGCCACGCGGGCGTAGGTCTCGGTCATGTAGTGATAGCGGCGGTCGCCACGGGTCACGTTGGTGATGTTCCAGATGGCGTTGGCGCCGGGACCGTCCTGCAGCGGACCGCGGGAACAGGCGTAGGTGAAGCGCTTCGGATGGTTGGTCTTGCCGTAGAGGCCCGTCGTGGCCCAGTCAGTGCCGGCCCACATCGCGGGGTTCAGGTTCGCGCCGGCGTTATACTCACGCTGATACTGAGCCTTCAGCGAATCGTCGGGGATGGCGTCCAACAAGCCGGTGCCGTAGATGCCGATGGTGGATTCCAGCCGCACCACCTCGCTGCCGTAGGCTAACGGCTGTCCGCCAACCTCCAGCGGCACGTAGTAGGCGGAAGCGGGGATGTACACCTCCGGATAGATCAGGCTGTAGGTCTCCCCGTCGGGGAAGCGGTTGCCCCACTCGTCGGTGTAGTCCAACCAGCTGATCTGGATCTGGCTCTCGTCGATGGGCGCCTTGAACGGCGGCACCGCTTTGGTCTGCGGCATACCGGTGAGCGAGCTCACGTAATTGCCGTTCTGGTCGGAGACCACCAGCAGGTAGCCGTTGCCCCAGTCGCTGGCGGCGTAGCGGTCCATGCGCTTGCCGTGACCGTAGCCCGGATGGCAGGCGATACAGGAGCTGCGGATGTAGAGCGGTCCCAACCCGTTGAACGGCGGGGTGTTCTGGGTGAAGTCGCGCTCGAACAGGTATTCGCCGTACTTGAACGCGGAGATGTCGGTGACCGCCGGGGCGGGGTCCTCATACGCGGACGAGGAGGTGTTGAACGTGGTGCCCAACTTGCCGCCGGCGTAGGTCTCCTCCTCAATCCAGAACATCTCGCCGTTCTCCGGCTTGTGGCAGCCCACAAACATGATGACTGCCAAGAACAATATCAAACTATTTGTGATCTTTTCCATAACTACTAACTGCTAACTACTAACTGCTAACTAATCTTCGTACGTTCTCAACGCTTCATTCACCTTCGACAGCACGTCGTCGAGGTTCTGGCAGGCTTCGATGGCCTCGGCGTTCTTGGCGTTGGTGTAGTTGTTCACGAACGGGCGCGGCATCGCACTGATCTTGTCCAGTGCGGTGTTGATGGCCTCCTCGACCTCGTTGTCAAGCTTGGAGTCCATCTTCTTGACGTAGGCGTGCAGGGAGAGCTTGTCGTTGCGCTGCCCTTCGATGCCGCCGTAGTAGGCGTTCTGGATGCTGAGGATGTTGTCGTGGAAGTCGTCGATGGACTTCTGGCTGTAGGGGGATTCGATGTAGTTGGGATCCTCGCCGTTGTAGGGCTTGCCGATCTTGGAGGTACCCACCTCGTCGGCGATGGTCTTGCAGCCATCGACGATGGCCATGAGACCCATCACGCTGCTGGCGTAGGTGCTGCCCGGATTGCCCGCCTTCTTGAGGTTGTCGCCGTAGCTGTAGCTGCCGCCGTTGACGGTGCTGTTCAGCTCCAGCTCCTCGACTTTGTCGCGGTGCGTCTTGGCGGCGGCATCGCCGATCCAGCTCACCTCGAGTTGGAAGCAGCGGTTGCGCAGGTCGCCAGCAACGGCCACGGCATAGACCATCTGCGTCTCGGTGACCTCGCTGGCGTCTCTCGCCTGTCCGTTGTTGAAGAGGATGTACTCGATGCCGTGGAACCCGAGCAGGGCGTTGCCGAGCTGCTCGCCAGCCACCACATCGCCGTCCTCACCGGCCAGCGCGGCCAGCATGTTCGGACTGTTCATCAGGTTGTTGAAGGCATCCACGTCCAACGGCCAGGAGTCGATGTGCGGGTCGATGCCGAAGTCGGAGGCGGCGCCGAAGAGGAAAGCCTCGCTCTTCTCCCACCAGGCGCGTGCGGCGAGGAACGTCTCGCACACCTTGTTCAGGTCACTCTGCGAGTGGCTGCTCTGGAAGGCCTTCAGCTCGTTGACCAGCTGCTCCGTGGAGTTGGCCAGATTCGTGTACGTCGGCGCGATGGTGTGGTTGACGTACTGCTCCAGCACTTGAGCCTGTTTCTCGTCTACCAGCTCTCCGCTGCCATGTTTGCATCCCATGCTCAGGAATGCGATTGCCACCATTGTGGCGATGATTGTTTTTTTCATATTGTATTTGTTTTAGTTTGTTTCATTTCTACAGCTCCCGCAGTCCGAACATCTCTTCTGTGTCAAGCCCCACACTGCGCTGCGCTTGTATGGGGTTACCTGCACTTTGTGCGTCTTGCCCCTCCGGGGCTGTTCAAGGAATAATATTCATACATGTCTGTCCATCGTTCATCCTTTCGCGACCGCCTAACCCATAACCCTTAAACCTTCTTATGGAACTCCTTGCTGAACATTCCTGCCCAGGTGATGCCGAGGGCGCACCAGGGCTCGGGGTTGTACTGCTCCTTGAGGAGGCGGACGCCGCCCTCGGCCTTGATGACGATTTCCTTGATGGGGCTGTAGTTGAGGCCGCCGCTGACACAGTGGCGGTCGGTCCAGGCGTAGTCGGTCATGTTGTGGCCGGGGATGTAGGAGTCGTAGTATTCGTAACGGGCGAAAACATAGAGTTTGTGACGGTCCATCTTGGGGTTCTTGTGGTGATGGAAGACGTCGTAGCCGACTTCGCCGCCCGCGCTCCACGCCGACTGTCCCACGAGGGTCTGCGGGTAGGGGGCTTGCGAGCTGTGGGGCAGGGTGGAGTTGTAAACGGAAATCAACTCGCAGTCGCTCAGGTAGCCGTAGAGACCGCTGCCGCGCAAGATGAGGCCGTCGGTCTTGTAACTGAAATCGAGGCCGCCGATGACGGTGGTGCCGCGCACGTCCGCGTAACGAGAGGAACCCTCGTCGGTGATGATGTCGTTGCGGAAGGTGTTGCCCACGAAGCCGCTGACGCCGATGTGCAATCCTTTAATGCTGTAGTTGTCGACACGCGCGGCTACGGCCAGCTTGTTGGCGACGCGGAACTCGTAGGGCGAGGCCGAACCGTCGTGCGCCCAGCCGGAGACGCTGAACATGCTGGAGTTGAGCGACGGGATGAGCATCACGTCATAGCGCCACCCCTTGATGCGGCCCCAGACCTCGATGCCGGTTTCGTGCCACGTGCAGGGGATGATGGTGTTCTCGCCCTCGGGACGATAGACCCCGAAGAACTCGGTGGGCAGGTGGGCATTGTTGGTGCCGCCGACGGGTACCACGATATGGCCGGCGCGGATGTTCATCTTCCCGCCCCAGAAGGCCTTCTGCAACCAGAACTGCTCCAAGGCCACCTCGCCGCCGCGCTCGATCTCCTTCTCGAATTCGCCAGTCTCCTCGGCCTCCACCTCCACGGCCGACTCGGTGCCGCCGTGCTCGAACTCAATCTCCGTGTTGAAACTCCAGCCGTGGCCGAAATCATAGCCTAACATGATGACAGCGTGCGGCAAGTCAACGCGGCCGTGCCCCTTCGAATCGGTGTAGTTGGCTGCGTGTGAATAACGGAACACGTTGTCGCTGAAGAAGTTGTACTTATAGACAGCTTCGCCGTAGCCACCAATGGTGAGCGTGCCTAACGATTTGCCCTTAACCGACGTCGTTTCTTTAACGCTCGCGGTATCTTGCTTCTGTGCTATAACGGTCTGAAAACCAAATAATAATGCCACAGCTACAGTGAAGAGTATCTTTTTATGCATAAACTATATTTTTATGACGCAAAAGTGTAAAAACAATAGCGGAGGCGTCATACCCAAAATTGATGATTTGCGGTCGGGGCGATAATAAGAAATGAGGATACAAACTCACTCGACATTTTTCGTATTTTTGCCGCGCCAAAAGAATGCACTGCTTTCCCTTGGCCAACAATCAAAGTCATAAGTCAAAACTCAAAAGTCAAAACTCAAAACTCATAAGTCATAAGTCAAAAGTCAAAAGTCAAAACTCATAAGTCATAAGTCATAAATCATAAATCAAAGATATGAAATACGCATTGATAACCGGAGGTTCCCGCGGCATCGGACGTGCCGTGGCCTTGCGCCTCTCCCGTGACGGGATGCCCGTCATCGTCAATTATGTGAGCAACGACGCTGCCGCCGAAGAGACGAAACAGCTGATCGAAAGTCAGGGCGGGGTGTGCGAGCTGCTGAAGTTCGACATCGCCAACGAGCAGGCCGTGGATGCCGCCTTGGAAGGCTGGGAACAGTCCCACCCCGAGGATTTCATCGCCGTCCTGGTGAACAACGCCGGCACACGCCGCGACAACCTGATGATCATGCTCTCCGACGAGGATTGGCACAGCGTCATCGACGCCCCCCTGAACGGCTTCTTCTACATCACGCGCCGCGTGGTGAAGACGATGCTGCGCAAACGCGAGGGCCGCATCGTCAACATGGCGTCGCTCTCGGGTCTGAAGGGCGTGCCCGGACAGACCAACTACAGTGCCGCCAAGGCCGCCATCATCGGGGCCACGAAGGCGCTGGCCCAGGAGGTCGCCAAACGCAAGGTCACCGTCAACGCCGTGGCACCCGGCTTCATCGCCACCGACATGACGGCAGGACTGGACGAAGCCGAGCTGAGCAAGATGATTCCCGCACAGCGTTTCGGCACCCCCGACGAGGTGGCCGCCGCCGTCGCCTTCCTCGCCTCTCCCGAGGCATCCTACATCACCGGGCAGGTGATTCAGGTGAATGGAGGGATGTACAGTTAGTAGTTAGCAGTTAGTAGTTAGTAGTTAGCAGTTAGTAGTTAGCAGTTAGCAGTGCCCTCTGGAAATTCCTTGAGCAGTCATGGCAGGGACAAGAGCTCGGTAGGAATTCGGATGGCAATGAAATGATGATGAACATAATATGATGAAAGACAAACGTGTTGTTATCACCGGTATGGGGATATGGTCGTGCATCGGCACGACGTTGGACGAGGTGGCGCAGAGTTTGCGCGAAGGCCGGTGCGGCCTCGGCAACGACCCTTCGCGACTGGAGTACGGCTACCATTGCGACTTGACGGGCATCGTGCCGGAACCGGACCTGAAGCCGCTGTTGCACAGACGGTTACGCACAGGACTCTCGCAGGAGGCCGCGTTCGCCTATATGGCCTCCCGTCAGGCGTTCGAACAGGCGGGAATCGATGAGGAGTACCGCCTCGCACACGAAATCGGCGTGATTTTCGGCAACGACTCATCCGCGAAGGCCATCATCGAGACGGACAGGGCGTTAGTGCAGCGCCCCGACACCGAGCTCCTCGGCTCCGGGCTGATTTTCCAGTCGATGAACTCCACGGTGAACATGAATATGAACAGCATCTTCCGGCTGCGGGGCATCAACTTCTCGGTCAGCGCGGCCTGCGCCAGCGGCAGCCACGCCGTCGGTCTGGGTTACCTGCTCATCCGGCAGGGACTGCAGGATATGGTACTGTGCGGCGGCGCCCAAGAGGTGAACACCTTCGCGATGTCGTCGTTCGATGCACTGGGCGCCTTCTCCAAAAGGGTGGGGGAACCGCTGAAGGCCTCCCGTCCCTTCGACCGCGACCGCGACGGTCTGGTGCCGAGCGGTGGCGCGGCGGCGTTGGTGCTGGAAGACTACGACCATGCTGTCCGGCGCGGCGCGACCATCCTCGCCGAAGTCGCCGGCTACGGGTTCTCCTCCAACGGAGGCGGCATCTCCGAACCCTCCGACGACGGCAGCGTCACCGCGATGATGCGGGCCATGGAGGCGGCAGACATCACCCCGGCCGACATCGACTACGTGAGTGCGCACGCCACAGGCACGCCACAGGGAGACCGCTTCGAGGCCATCGCCTTGGATCGCATCTTCCACGGCCACCGCGCCCTCATCAGCTCCACGAAAGGGATGACTGGCCACGAGTGCTGGATGTCCGGCGCCAGCGAACTGGTCTATTCCGCCCTCATGATGCGCGACGGCTTCGTGGCCCGGAACTACAACCTCGAGAACCCCGATGAGGATACCGCCAAGCTGAACATCGCCAAAGACACGGTCGAAATGCCTGTGCGCACCGTGCTGAGCAACAGCTTCGGCTTCGGCGGCACAAACTCTGCCGTGGTATTGAAGAGTATGTAAAAAAGGTGCAGAGATGCCCTAAATGCGTCTCTGCACCCTCAATCCTGATATCTCAGTTTATCCAAGACAGAGGCGAATGATTATCCGCCCCTATAGTTGCATCCAATTATCGAAATCCTCGGCAGTTACAAGTCCTAATTCAAGTGCTGATTCACGTAGGGTGAGCCCGTGTTCGTGCGCGTGCTGCGCGATTTTCGCGGCGTTGTAGTAGCCAATATGCGGGTTGAGCTTCGTGACCAACATCAGCGAGTTGTGGAGATGCATGGAGATGCGCTCCAAATTGGGCTTTATCCCCTTGAGGCAGTGGTCGTTGAAGGAGTTGATAACATCGGCGAGCAGCCGTGACGACTGCAGCAGGTTGCGCCCGATGAGCGGCATGAAGACGTTGAGCTGCAGATGCCCCTGCATGGCGCCGGTGGTGATGGCCACGTCGTTACCGATAACCTGGCAGCAGACCTGCGACAAAGCCTCGCACTGCGTGGGGTTCACCTTGCCGGGCATAATCGAGGACCCCGGCTCGTTGGCGGGCAGAACCACCTCGCCGAAACCGCAACGCGGACCCGAATTCAGCAGACGGAAATCGTTGGCGATCTTCATCAGCGACACCGCCAACCGTTTGAACGCCCCCGACATCTCGCTCAGCGAATCGTGGGTGGCCATCGCCTCGAACTTGTTGGGCGCGTTAGTGAACGTATATCCCGTGAATTGGTTGATGTATTTCAAAGCGATTTTGTCGTAGCCCTCCGGTGTGTTGATGCCGTTGCCAACCGCCGTCCCGCCGATGGGGAGTTCCATCAAGTGCTTGAGACTCTGCTGGATGACCTCGTAGCCATGCTCCAACTGCGACAGATGGCCCGACAGCTCGTCACCCAAGGTCAGCGGGGTGGCATCCATCAAGTGGGTGCGCCCGATCTTCTTGATGTCGGCATATTCGGCGACCTTCTCGCGGTAGGTGGCCATCATGCGCTCCAAAGCCGGCAGCGTGCGGGTCATGATGCTGATCGCTGTGGCGATGCGCATACCCGTGGGGAAGATGTCGTTGGTCGATTGCGACTTGTTGACGTCGTCGTTGGGCGACAGGTAGAGCGGGTAGTCGGTGAGCTGGCCGCCATGCAACAGCTGAGCACGGTGGGCGATCACCTCGTTGACGTTCATGTTGGTCTGCGTTCCCGAGCCAGTCTGCCAGATGTGCAGCGGGAACTGGTCGTCCCATTGGCCGCCGGTGATTTCATCGACCACGCGCACGATCAGGTCGCGTTTGTCCTCCGGCAGCACGCCGCAGTCGTAGTTGGCACACGCGGCCGCCTTCTTGGCCGTCGCAATGCCGTAGATGATTTCGATGGGGATGTGTTTCTTGCCGATCTGGAAGTTCTCCATCGCCCGTTGTGTCTGCGCGCCCCACAGCTTGTCGGCCTCGACGCGCATTTCGCCTAATGTGTCTTTTTCGATTCTGTATTCCATTTATTTGGTTTAAGGTTTAAGGATTATGGTTTAAGGGTTAAGGTTTATGGGTTATGGGTTAAGGTTTATGGGTTATGGGTTAAGGTTTATGGGTTATGGGGACAGGCTAATCGTAGAATTTCCAGTTCACGCCCACTTCGACGTTTTGGCCTTGCATCGGGTAGCCGGGGGTGGTGATGTAGCGGTAGTTGATGAGTCCGGCGATCAGGTTGCCGCCGCGCACGAAGAAGGCGGTCCGCTTGACGCGCAGGGCGAGATGTGCGTTGACGTACAGGAAGTTGCCGCACTGCATCTCTTGCTGGGAGTAGAAGCGGTGAAGGATGGGGTTGTAGCCGTCGGCGAAGTAGGGGGTGTTGTAGAAGAGGTCGAGTCCCACTTGGAATTGCAGCCGTTTCTTGAAGATGCGGGCGCGATAGAGGGCGCTGAGTTTGCCGGCGAACAAGGGCACCGTGACGGCCTGCCGCGTGGAGTGCTGGAGGGCCAGATTCGCGTCCAGGGCGAAATGCTTCGTGCGCAGAGGCGCGGAGACTTGGAACTGCACGATTTGCGCGGCCTTCTCCAACTGCTGCGGTTCATAGCGGCTGTTGAGATAGACGAACCGCCCCAGATTGTAGAAGTTGAAGCTCACACGGTAACCGAGTATCGTCCAATAGGTGCCCACTTTGACGAGGTTCTGCTTGCCCCAATCCAGTTTCCAGGAGTTGTTGTTGCCAAAATAGCGGCTGAGCTGGTAGTCGGGGGCATAGCGGTTGAACGACGCCTCGAAACCGAAATGGTGCCGCTGCTTCGGGTTAATCATGAACCGGAAGCCCGCCCGCGCCATCGCATCGTTGCCGGTATAGCCGAAAAAGCTGTAGGAGATGTTGCCGAAAATCTCCCACACCTTGAACAGACGGATGGAGGTGCGCGCGAAGAGCGTCAGGCTGTTGTCGGAAAGACGAGGCACCGACAAATTGGCGTACTCGTGGCGGATGCCGCCCGCAATCCGGAACGAGTAGGGTTGCCCGCTGACCGTGTCCACCGGGCTGTAGTTCGACCACTGCAGGGAGTTGGCCACGGAGTAGAAGCGGATGGAGTCGTTGGTGGTGTCGGTGTTGATGTAGTAGCGGTCGCGGTAGAAATTATTGTTGAGATCGTGGTCCGTGAACTGGCTGCCGAGGTAGTTGAAGTCGAAGGTGTGGCTGAACGTGCCGAAATAGCGACCTTGTTTATCCTTGATATTCACATAGTTGAGCAGCTGCGTGCCGTGCGTGTTGATGGTCGTCAGCGCGTTGCTGAACATCACGGCGTAGCTGCTCAGGTTGTTGTCGATGTCGGCATCGCGGGGGTTGCGGTTGATGAATTCCAAACAGTTCTCAAGCCCCCCGTTCTCCGCGAACTTGCCGTGGTTGAAAATGTAGGCGAGCACGAACCCGTAAATCTTATTCGGAGTCTCGTAGCGAGCTATGGCGCTGAGGCTCAGTCGGTTGACAGCCTGTCGGATGAAGTAGCCGTCGTTGCTCGTACCGTCGAGGTTGAACACGAAATCGGCCTGCCGCACGTGCTGCGCATGCGTGGCTCCGAAATCGAACTCCTTCAGCACACCGTAGGCGAAGTCGATATTCGTGTAGGAGGTCGCCAGATTGTAGATCTGCAAGTCCTGCATCTTCCTGAAATAGAGCGGGTAGGGGAGTGTGGTCCAGGTGAACCCCATCGGGTGGTCCAGGTCGAAAACCATATTCTTGTGCGCTTGCCCATTGATGCCGAGCGACTGGTAAAGATAGCGCGTCTGCAGCAACGGGTCATATTCGGCGATATGGACGAGCGAAGTGTCGATAGTGCTGTATTCCAGCGGGTTGAATTCGGCCGTGGGCATCGGAGCGAGCCGCGTGGGAAGGTAGTCGGGAGAGATGGACATGGAGGAGTCGATGGCTGCCCGTGTACCCTGATCCTCCTGCTCCTGCGCGCACACACGCCCGAACAAGAGGACGAATATCCCCACAAAAAGTATGTATATGGCTGACTTATAATGCATTAACAGTCGAATATCAAATTGGATTTTACCGTGCAAAGGTACATAAAATCCGAATACGTTGGTGGTTTTATGGTTTCGGTTTATGATAACGTTATCACCGGTTCACGAGAATATTCTCATGAGCCAACGAGAATATTCTCATGAGCCAACGGGAATATTCTCGTGAGCCGAGGCCAAAAAAATGTATCTTTGCCGTTTCAAAAGAATTTGTGGAATGAAGAGAAACATCTTTCTGACCGGGGCGACCGGCACGATGGGATGGGCCGGGCTGCATGAGCTGCTCGCACGCCCCGACCGATACGCCGTCACCATCTTGGCGCGGAAAAGCCCGGCCAATGAGAAGAAGTTGGCCCCGTTGGCGGACAAAATCCGCATCGTGTGGGGCGACCTGATGAACTACGACGACGTGCTGCGGGGTGTCTCCGGCGCGGACGTGGTGCTGCATGTGGGCGGCATGGTCTCCCCGCAGGCGGACTACTTCCCGGAGAAAACCCTCAAAGTCAACGTCACCTCTGCCGAGAACGTGGTGCGGGCCATCCTGGCGCAACCGAACGCCGACGACATCAAGGCCGTCTATATCGGCACGGTGGCGCAGACCTCCGACCGCCTGGTCCCGCTGCATTGGGGACGCACCGGCGACCCCGTATGCGCGAGCGTCTTCGACTTCTACGGCGTCAGCAAGATCATCGCCGAGCGAATCTTCGCCGATTCGGGGCTCAGACATTGGGTCAGCCTCCGCCAGTCGGGCATCCTCCACCCAGGCATCCTCAAGAACTTCGACCCCATCATGTTCCACGTACCCATCCAGGGGGTCTTGGAATGGGCCACCCTGGAAGACTCCGCGCGGCTGCTGGAACGCGTCTGCCGCGACGACGTGCCCGACGAGTTCTGGAACCGCTTCTACAACATCAGCAGCGGGCCCGACTACCGGATGACCAACTACGAGTTCGAGAAGCGGTTGCTGAAGGCCCTGCACTGTCCTCCGCCCGAGAAGATATTCAATGCCAACTGGTTCGTGCTCAAGAATTTCCATGGCGAGTACTACTTGGATGCCGATGTGTTGGAATCCTACCTTCATTTCCGCGCCAACATCCCGTTGGACGACTATTTCCGGCAGATGAGCGACAGCCTCCCGTCGTTCTTCAAGCTGGCCGCCATCGTGCCTTCCCCCATCATCAAACTCGCGTTGCGGACGGTGGCGTACAGGAAAACTTACGGCACGCAGTACTGGATCAAACATCGCGACGAGGAGCACATCCGCGCCTACTACGGCAGCTTAGAGGCCTACCGCGCCATCCCCGACTGGAAGGATTGGGACCTCACGGAACCGCCGGGAAAGGAGCAGGCCATCCATATCGACCACGGTTACGACGAAAGCATCCCGCTGGAAAAACTGACCCTCAACGACTTGCAGAAAGCCGCGACGTTCCGGGGCGGGAGCCTCCTTTCGGAAGCCTACGACGGCGACCCGGCGAAGAAGCTGCGCTGGTGTTGTCACGACGGGCACGAGTTCGAGGCCTCCCCGAAGCTGATTCTCGAGGGCGGACACTGGTGCCCCGAATGCCTGCCACCGGAATGGCGTTATGAAGAGCAGGCGGCGCACAGCCCATTCCTCGCCCAAGTCATGCGCCCGTGAGCGGTCCGTTTTGCGTCTTCATAGCCCATAATTTATATAAATATTGTATAAGATTGTTTGTACTTTTCGGGCCAGAATCTACTGCTTCTGGCCTATTTTATTGATAATCATAATATTGTATGTGTAAAATAAAAAATGGGGTCGGCGTTCAGATAAAGCAAAAAAATGCTACTTTTGCGCGCTAATTTTTGAAATATAATGTATAACTAAAAAATAAAAGAATTTATGGCAGCAATTGGCTCAATCCGTAAGCACGGTGTGCTTTTATTGGTAATCATCGGTCTGGCCCTACTGGCTTTCATTTTGGGCGACCTTTCGAACGTGACCCGCGTGTTCTCGAACAAGTACACGATGGCCAGAATCGATGGCAAGAAGATGGATCAGACGTACAGCAAGCAGTATGAGGAGAACACTGCCCTCATGAAACTTCTGCAGGGCAAGAACTCCTTGGAGGACAACGACACCTACCAAATCCACGAGATGACCTGGCAGCAGATGCTTCAGGACGCGGTGTTGGACAAGCAGTTGGAAAAGTTGGGCATGGCCTACAACAACCAGATGATTGAGGACTTCAAGGAGAACATGCTCGCTTCCCTGAGCACCCAGCAGCCCAACCAGTTCATCGCGCAGTTCGCCAACGCGTTGGCCCAGCAGGTGGGTCCCGAGAACGCTATGTCCATCATCTCCAACATCGAAAACTATGCCAACAACGAGCAGGCGAAGGACATCTACAACGCCTACCAGGCCCTCGTCCGCTTCGCCGTCAGCGCGGAGAAGTCGCAGCAGTATTTCGCCCTCGCGCAGAATTCCGTCTATTTCTCCAATCCTCTGGCCAAGCAACTTGCCAAGGACAACCGCTCGGCGCTGGTCTCCCTGATGACCGTCAACCCCGAGCTCACCGCCTTCCAGAACCTCAAGCCGGAAGTCTCCGAGAAAGAGATGAAGGACTTCTACAACACCCACAAGAGCGACCTGTTCACGGTGCAGAACCAGAACCGCGACATCAATGTGGCCGTGTTCCCCATCAACCCCACGCCGGCTGACCTGAAAGCCATCGAGGACAGCGTGCGCAAGGATTTCACCACTTTCGCCCAATCCGCCGACATCATGGCCTACAACGTCGCCAAGGGTAACGGCGCCGTCGTGGACAGCACCTACTTCAAGGAGAGCGACATCAACCTCCCCGAACTCGACAGCCTCATCTTCAAATCCCCGGTGGGCAGCTTCATCGAACCCTTCTCCTACGAGAACGTGAAATGGTACTTCGGCAAGGTGTTCGGCGCCGCCAACCGTCCCGACTCCGTGCTCGTGGCCACCATCGAGCTCCCCTTCAAGACCGCTTCCTACAAAGAGGCCCCCTATTCCAAGAAAGAAGCCCGTCTGCTCGCCGACAGCCTTCGTCAGGCTATCGTCTCCGGTCAGACCTCCATCTTCGCCGAGCAGCCCAACTACCTCTACGGACGTGAGCAGGGCGACACCACCTTCTGGCTTCCCGAGCGCGGCACCATGGCCGACCTCTACAACAACCTGTTGACCACCCCGAACGGCGGCATCTATGTCTATAAGGCCACCAACGGTTACATCGTCTTTCAGGTGCTCGACCGCACGCAACTCATCGAGAAGCGCCAGTTCGTGCTTTACGACTATGACATCACCGCCTCCGACGCCACCGTCAGCGCTCTGCGCTCCCAGGCCAACCAGTTCGCCGAGAGCGTCACCAGCAACGAGGAGCTCGTCGCCAACGCCGCCAAGCAGGGTATTCAGGTCGTGAACGGCCAGGCCGTCACCTCCATGGCCGCCAACATCGGCCAACTGCCCAACTGCCGCGACATTGTCAGCTGGTCCTTCGGTGACGATGTGAAGAAAGACGCCATCTCCGACGTGTTCAATATCGACAGAATGTACTTCGCCGTGGCTTCCGTGGCCAAGGTGCGCGAGACCGGCGAGCAGAAATACAAAGAGGTGAAGGACGACATCAAGGCTATGTTGGAGCGTCAGAACAAGGTCGCTATGGTGGCCGAACAGCTCAACAAGGACCTCGCTTCCGGCGGTATGCAGGGTGTGGCCCAGAAGTACTCCGTGGCCATCACCGACAGCGTGACGCTGAACTTCGCCGGCGACTACTACATGAACCGTGGCGTCGATAGCAAGGCCGTCGGTCAGATCTTCGGTCTGCAGGCCAACAAGCCGACCGCCGTCAGCGGCAACAACATGGCTTACGTGGTCAACGTGGTGGAGACCCGCGACGGTCAGGCCACCGACAACCTGATGCTGGAGAAGAACTACCTCCAGAACGCCGTCCTCGGCCGTGAGCGCAACGAGAACACGCTGCTGAGCTACCTGATCAACCAGACCAAGGTGCTCGACAACCGCGTGCGTTTCTACCAAAAGTAAAAGATACGACGTTAGACGTAACGAAAAAAGGCATCGCGGTTGCGATGCCTTTTTTCGTTACTTGCAAGTGTGCTAACTGCTAACTACTAACTACTAACTACTAACTACGCCAGACTCCATTCCGCGCCGTCCTTGGTGTCTTTCACCACGATGCCGGCGGCGTTCAGGTCGTCGCGAATCTTGTCCGACAGCGCCCAGTTCTTTTCGGCCTTGGCGGTCTTGCGCATATCCAGCACCAACTGCATGGCCTTTTCGAGTGCGTCGTGCTCGCGGGTGTCGCCCTGTTCGGTCTCGGGTTTGATGCCGAGGATGTCGAAGAAGAAGGTGCGGAAGGTGGTCTTCAGCAGCTCGATGTCCTCCGCCGTGAGCGTCGCGTGGCCGTCCTTCACGGCGTTGATGATGCGCACCGCGTCGAAGAGCTCGGCAATCACCTTCGGGGTGTTGAAGTCGTCGTTCATGGCCTCATAGCAGCGTTCCTGCAGGGCCTCGATGTTCTCGGTGGAGGAGCTGCCCGGCTTCAGGCTGTCCAAGTGGCGTTCGGCGGCGTAGAGCTTCTCCAACCCCTTCTCGGCGGACTGCAACGCGGCGTTGCTGAAATCGACGGTGCCGCGATACGAGGCCTGCAGCACGAAGTAGCGGATGGTCATCGGCGAGTAGGCCTTCTCCAATTTGGGATGGTTGCCGGTGAAGAACTCGTTGAGGGTGATGAAGTTACCCAACGACTTGCCCATCTTCTGTCCTTCGATGGTAATCATGTTGTTGTGCATCCAGTAGCGTACGGAGCTTTTGCCGTTGGCCACGGTGCTCTGGCACACTTCCGACTCGTGGTGGGGGAAGAGCAGGTCCATGCCGCCGCCGTGGATGTCGAACTGCTCACCCAAGTATTTGGTGCTCATGGCCGTGCATTCAATGTGCCAGCCCGGGAAGCCGACGCTCCACGGGGAGTTCCAGCGCATGATGTGCTCGGGGGCAGCCTTCTTCCAGAGGGCGAAGTCGGCGGGGTTCCGCTTCTCGCTCTGACCGTCCAACTCGCGGGTGTTGGCGATGAGTTCGGCCAGGACACGGCCGGAGAGTTTGCCGTAGCCGAAGTCGCGGTCGAACTTCTCGACGTCGAAATAGACGGACCCTTCGGAGACGTAGGCGTAGCCTTTGTCGAGGATTTTCTGCACCATCTCGATTTGTTCGATGATGTGGCCGGAGGCGCGGGGTTCGATGGAGGGGCCCTTCACGTTGAGGGCGTCCATCGCCTTGTGGTAGCTGTCCATGTAGTACTGCGCCACCTCCATGGGTTCGAGTTGTTCGAGGCGGGCTTTCTTGGCGATTTTGTCCTCGCCCTCGTCGGCATCGTGTTCGAGGTGGCCGACGTCGGTGATGTTGCGGACGTAGCGCACCTTGTAGCCGATGTGCGACAGGTAGCGGAAGACCACGTCGAAGGTCACGGCGGGGCGGGCGTGGCCCAGGTGGGGTTCGCCATAGACTGTGGGGCCGCAGACATAGAGACCCACATGGTCAGGCGTGATGGGCTTGAACAACTCTTTTCTCTTGCTTAACGTATTGAATAAAAATACTTTACCCTTGTTGTCGGTGTTTTTCATATCGTTTATAATTAGAATCGCTAAAGGGGTGCAAAGATATGATTTTTTAGGGAACGGCGGGAGGGGAGTTACGGCTCGTTGTTTGTTGCTTTCGTCCGGTACCCGCCGGTCTTCTTGGAGCCGACGTATTCGACGAGGCCTTTCTTGCGAAGCTCTGATAAGCAACGTTCAGTCGTACTTAATTTATAGCCAACGTTCGCGACTATTTCAGTGGATCTACATCCAGGATGTTCCTTGATGTATTGGAAAACTCCAGCGATTTTGTCCTGTGATGGATGATAATAAGTCTGTTTGTTCTGGTTTTCAACGAATTTCAGAATTGGACTTTCGCTGGCAATTTTCGCGTGGTCTGATTGAAAATGTGTTGCAAGTTCTTCCACGATTTGTTCCTTCCTTTTGGTACCTATTTTGAAAACAAGAGGTTCTTTAGTCCAATTTATAGTTTTCATGACAACCCTGTTCTCATCGTAGGATTTAATGTATAGAAAAGGAACCAAAATGGAGGAAGATATACGGATAAAATCCTTGTGTCCAAGAAGTTGTTCCATGAATTTAAGAGAACCGTAACGTGTAACATAGGTGCCGTCGCTGTCCACTAAAAATATACGAATGTAATTGCCGTCTTTACGACAGTAATAGATATTGTCAATCGAAATTAATAGGAAATTCTTTTTTGAGTCGCATACATCAAGCATGCGGATTTGCTGGCGGACAACTTGTGTCCTAATATTCGCTTCTTCTTGCAATTGCTGTATGTTTCTAATAGCAAACGGAATGAAATTAAAAGCAGTATTCCGTCCGAAAACGAACAATAGTAGTTTGGAAAAATAGTGGAAAAAGCCCCTCTTTTCAATGAGGACTGCATTACATTCTTTAATAAAAGATGCTCCCACAGCTAATTCTACACAACTTATCGCCAAAGGAATGAGCGTGACGCAAATCCAATACCAGATTGCGTGGTCCCTGTATAGTTTTGGATATAGGAAAAAGTAGTTAACGTACAGGGATGCCAGCAACAATGATCCTGAGACAAATTCTTTTGCCGGGCTTCCCAAATAGGGACGCAGGTAGGCATTTTGTGTGAAAAACCAAAGAAGAGCTGCGCAGAACATGACGTTCAGCAGAATATAGATGATAATGGATAAGTGTTTCATAATCTTATCATATTAAATTTGACTATGCAAAGATAAACATTTTATCCTTTAGAATAATCCTTAAGTTTAGAATAATCCTTCAATAAGGGTTATTTTGATGGATTAAAGTGTTTTCCGTAAAACAACTTTGAAATTCATTTATTATCAGCGCATTATATGTCGTTTAAAGAGACTTCCGTATGCTTGGCAGTAATTGAATCATCATATTGTTTGTTGAAAAAATCATATTGTTATTGTTAAGGATAAAATACTGTTAAAATAGGTTGTATTTTTGTGGCCAATTATTCACCATTCACGCAAAAAAAACGAAGAAATGAAAAAAGTATCAACATTAGCAATTCCAACAAATTGGCACGGACATTATTGCAACTACAACGGACACCTTTCGCGAACAATTAGGAATTAGTAGTTAGTAATTAGTAGTTAGTAGTTAGTAGTTTTGGGAACGCCGAACCGAAAGTCTCACGTCATAAGTCCCACGTCACCAATCACAAGTCACAAGTCACAAATCACAAATCACAAAAAAAATGTATTTTTGCCAAATCAAACAATCATCATCTATAACAATCAAAACAATGAAAAAGAGATTTACACAATCGGTTAAGAACGGGGCCGCGTTGGTGTGCGCGGCGCTGCTGCTCGCCGTGTGCGCCGGCGGACTGAAGGCCCAGAACNACTTCAAGGCCGCCAACGCCGACGGTGACACCCTCTACTACCGCATCACCTCCGCCACGGCCCCCTACACCGTGGCCGTGACCCGCTGCCACGATTCGGTGTATCACACCCTGCCTTGGCCACAATACTCCTACCAACAAGGTCAGCCGGGATTCCTCTATCCCGTGTATGACTACGATTCGCTCATCACAATCCCCTCTTCCGTCACCTACGGAGGGCTGACCTACACGGTGAACGCCATTGACAAAGAGGCTTTCTTCTATCAGAAGGGCATGCACACGGTGGTTCTTCCCGCTTCGGTGGAGACCATTGATACCGGTGCCTTTTACGGTTCCTCACTCCATCATATCGTGATGTCACCCAATGTGACCCGCATCAATTATTATGCGTTCGAATCCACGCCGATAGAGTCTGTAGAGCTGCCTGTTGGCTTGACGTACATCGGAGAAGAGGCGTTTGCATTTTCCTCCCTAAGCGAAGTTGAAATACCAGCCAGTGTGACGACACTGCCGCATTATGCCTTTTATCGATGTCCTTTGACCAAAATTACCTTTAACGAGGGGCTGCAGGTGATTGAGCAGGAGGCTTTTTCGCCGCAGTACATCGATTCAATCGTCTTCCCCGGCAGTTTGAGGAAAATCGAAGCATTCAATGACGGTACGGTTTTTCTCTATGATACCGTCTGCTGCCGTTATGTGGAGTTCCAGAACGGCCCTGACCCGTTGGTGCTTGGGGACAATTGCTTTTTCGGATTTAACTATTTGGAAACGGTCATCCTTTCCGACAACATCACCCGGCTCGGAGCCAACTGTTTTCGATTGACGAATATAGGGCAAGTCGTCATCCCCCCGCTTATTGACACCATTCCAGCCTCCTGTTTCCGTGACTGCAGCACTCTGCACAGTGTTGTGCTGCCACAACAGCTGACCACCATTGACGAATACGCTTTCTCGAATACGCCTTCTCTTGAATCTATCGTTATTCCCGCCTCGTTGACCTACATCGGCAAAAAGGCATTCCAGACGACATCGGGGCCAGGTCTCAATGTCCTTAGCATCTACTGTGAGGTTCCGCCCACTCTTGAAGGAAACAACTCCAATACCGTTTTCAACAAACAGAACACCATACTCGTGAATGTGCCCTGCGGCTTTGAATCGGTGTACCAGTCCGCCCCCGGTTGGAGCAGCTACGACAATTTTGTATATGATTTTTGTCTCGGTGTCGAGGATCACGACCCGGCGGCGTTCAAAGTCTGGCCGAACCCGGTGGAGGACGCGGTCAATGTGCAATGGACAATGGACAATGTACAGCTCGGAATGGGGACTGTCGAGGTATTCGATGTTTACGGCAAG
>ONQE01000146.1 GCA_900319925.1 uncultured Bacteroidales bacterium
TACTCGTCGTACACCTCGCGGGAGTACTGCTCGGTGCCCTCGATGGAGGCCTCGGCGATGAGCTGGCCGATGAGCGGCGGCGACAGGCGCGCCTGGCAGAACTTCATCACCGTCTTCCGGACCTCGGCGTTCTTGGTGATGAGCGCGCCGATGCGGATGCCGCACTCGGAATACCGCTTGGACACGGAGTCGATGAGGACGACGTTCTGTTCGATCCCCTCCAGGTGCATGGCCGATATGTACGGCGAGCCCGTGTAGATGAACTCGCGGTACACCTCGTCGGAGAAGAGGTACAGGTTGTATTTCTTGACAAGATCCCGGATCCGGTTCATCTCCTTCTGGGTATAGAGATAGCCGGTCGGGTTGTTGGGATTGCAGATGAGGATGGCCTTCGTGCGCTCGTTGATCAGTTCCTCGAACTTCTCGACCTTCGGCAGGCAGAAGCCCTCGTCGATGGTGGTCGCCACCGTCCGGATCACGGCGCCGGCGGAGATCGCGAAGGACATGTAGTTGGCATACGCCGGTTCCGGGACGATGATCTCGTCGCCCGGGTTCAGGCAGCTCAGGAACGCGAACAGCACGGCCTCGGAACCGCCGCTGGTGATGATGATCTCATCGGCCCGGAGCTTGATCTGGTACCGGTCATAGTAGTTCACCAGCGCCTGCCGCAGCGACCGATACCCCTGGGAAGGGCTGTATTCCAAGGTTTTACGGTCGATGTGCTTGAGCACGTCCAACGCCTTCTGCGGCGTCGGCAGATCCGGCTGGCCGATGTTGAGCCGATAGATCTTCACCCCCCTGTCCTGCGCCGCATACGCCAACGGCGCCAGCTTCCGGATCGGCGACTCCGGCATCTCCACGCCGCGCATCGAAATTTGCAAATTCTCAGACATCCTTCTTTCTGTTAAGTTCGTACTACTAACTTCTCTTGCTTCTCTTGCTTCTCTTGCTTCTCTTGCGAAAACATACAAAGTTACGAATAATCTTTGAAATACCTTGCCTCCTCCACTCATTCCGGCCTGGGCCGAAGCATTCCCCTCTGTCATTTCGAGCGACGCCGCAGGCGGAGTCGAGAAATCTGCCCCCCTCCGGTACACATCTAATGTGTACACGAAAAAGCCGTTCGTAGACGATTTTCATGCACACATCTCCTGAAAAAGCGTCATCTTGGACTGATTCCGCGAGAAGCGTGCAAGAAAACACATCTACAACGCTGTATCCCTGTACACACGAGATGCGTACATAGCCAAAACCCTTGTTGCGGATGGCGTGATTGCACCCGCTCCTGCAACTGCACCTGCACCTGCCCCCGCTCCCGCACATGCACCCGCCCCCGCAGATTTCTCCACTCGCTACCGCTCGGTCGAAATGACAAGGGGCAGCGCCCGGTCGATTTCAGTTCCTGGTACAGGTCAATGGCCATTACGGCGCAGGTGAGCACCTTTCCTGGCGCAGGTCGATGGCTGTTTTGGTGCAGGTAGGATTTTTGGGGTTGGACCTGCGCCACCACAGGGCACAGAACCGCGATTCCCGGCGCAGGTCCCCACCCTTTTTCCTCACCTGCGCCAACAATAGGCACCACCTGCGCCAACAATAGGCACCACCTGCGCCCAAAATAGGTAGCACCTGCGCCAACAGTGACTGAACGTGACTACCACGTTAACGAATCGTTATTGAAATGGGTGCACGCTCTTATACATTACTTATAACCAAACAATTAATAATCAACCAATTAGATATGGATAAAGGGAAGGGCGCCTCCGCGAGCGAATAGCTCGCGTCCGTCTCCAACGGACCGGGGCCTCTCCGGCCCCGGAGGCGCCCTTCCCCATACACATTCCTCACCACCACCCTCCATCACCCCACGCTCGCCAAACTGCCGCACATCGGCACCCGCCTGGTGGCCCTGCCTGGCCTACCGCGGTGCGCCACAGGCCGAAATTGGCCCCTGGCGCACCGCAACCATCGGCACAGCGCACAGAATGGCCATTCCCGTGCGCCTGTTTGGCGGAGCGCCCCGCAGATTTCTCCACTCGCTACCGCTCGGTCGAAATGACAAGGGGCAGAGCCCAGTCGAAATGAGAAGGTAAGACACTAACCCGATATTTGCTTAGCGGGACTATCCCCATTCTACGCACTCTAGTGGCACATTTCGGCGCTATGCCCGACTATTTTGGCTGGCATAGGGCCTGAATATGCCTCCTGGCAGCCTCAGGGCCTTATTGGCCCGCTTAGCGAATGTCGGGTTGGGTAGGGGAAAACGGACAAGGGCGGGGGTCTGGGGGTTGCCCCCAGTCGGGGATGCCGCCGGAGGCGGCATCCCCTGCGCCTCCGGCGGGGTCCGTACGAGGAAACGGAATTCAGCTGCGGCCCCGGAGGGGCCTACGGCTGTTTCCGCTTGATGACGTTGCCCGAGCAAGCTCGGTCACCCCCATCAAACGAAAACAGCCGGTCGCTACGCGACCAGCTGAATTCCTTTCCCTCGTGGAGCATAGGGGACTCTCACCTATGTTTAAGTATGTTTAAGTTTGTTTAATATGGGTCAATAAATCAGTGATATACGGAAATCCTCTTGCAAGTTAAACAATCTAATACTATCTTTGCTAAAACTAATTTGGGTCCAAATTTGGGACCAATAGATTTCAAAGAGCAATGATCATCCGCAGGAATATCCAGTTCTCACTGAAAAGCCGCACCTACAAAGGTAAGAAGATTTCCGATAAGTTGCCTATCCGGATGAGGGTCTCCTACAACTCGAAGCGCATTGACATCATGACCGGGTTCTTCGTCGACACGGATGACTGGGACGCAGCACAGCAGCGGGTTAAAAAGAATGCAACCGGCAAGAATGGAGAGAAGGCGACGACCATCAATGCGTACTTGAACAGGGCTGCCTACGAGATGGACGAAGCGTTCAAGGAGTTCGAGATCCTGGGGCGTTTTCCCACCCCTGCAGAGCTTGAGGCTTCTTTCGACACCAGGATGTCCGAAGTCAACCCCAGACCTTCCAAGGTCATCAAGACCAGATTCTGGGAGGCACTGGACCGTTTCGTAGCCGAGGAGTCGAGCAAGAACTCCTGGCAATACAGCACAATCCAGAAATTCAGGACCTTCGGCAACCACGTCCGGAATTGGCGCCCCCAGCCCCGCTTCGAAGACTTCTCTGAAAAAGGACTGACGGAGTTCCTGGCTTTCCTGAGGGAGAAGGAAGGCCTGTCGAACGAGACCGCCATGAAGCATCTAAGGTATCTGAAGTGGTTCATGAAGTGGGCGAAGATCAACGGATACCATAAGTCGCTCGCGTACGAGACGTACAGGCCCAAGCTGGCCACCACCCAGAAGAAGATCATCTTCCTTACCATCGACGAGATCCGGATGCTCTTGGCCTATGAGATCCCGGAGAGCAAACAGTACCTGCAGCGGGTGCGTGACGTGTTCGTCTTCTGCTGCTTCACCGGCCTCCGGTACTCCGACGTGTCCAACCTGCGGCGCAGCGACGTTTATGACGACTGCATCCACGTCACCACCGTCAAGACGGCCGATAGCCTTTCGATCGACCTGAACGATGTCGCTAAAGGAATCCTGGACAAGTATAAGAGCGAAACCTTCCCGGGAGACAAGGCCCTGCCTGTAATCTCCAACCAAAAGATGAACGATTATATCAAAGAACTCTGCCAGCTGGCAGGCTTCGACGAGCCTATCAGGATTACCACGTATCACGGTGCAGAGAGGCAGGATATCGTGGTCCCCAAGTACGAGCTCATCGGAACTCACCAGGGTCGAAAGTCCTTCATCTGCAATGCCCTCGCAGCCGGCATTCCGGTAAACGTTGTGATGAAGTGGACAGGCCACAGTGACTATTCGGCCATGAAGCCGTACATCGATGTTGCTGACACGATCAGGGCCCGGGAGATGAACAAGATGAATAACCTGCTATAACTATGTACGAGTATATTACGACGATTGAAACCTTGTTAGACTATTATCCGGAAAGCGAGTATCGGGTTGATGAGTTGATCGGCCTTTCAAAGATATGCAGGAAGCTTACCAGGGATGTAGTAGAGAGTGATGTCTGCATTTTAGGGCGCGAGAACGTCATCCGACTGAAGAGGTTCAGGGAGGCGTTGAATGGCAGAAAGAATCGCTGGATGCTCATAAGGGAGGACTTGCTTTCAGACCTCCCAGGGAGGGATGATTATCCGCTTCCGGAAAAGTGTCCAGGGCAAAGAATTCAGAGGAATTATAGGGATTATTGGGGGCTTATTACTTTATATTATAATTCTCTTAAAGAAAGTCACGGCGAGCCGGGAACGATAATCTATTGCTGGGACCCATATAAACAAGAACATGTTGAAACTGACGATATCAAGGGGATGACTGCCTTGTACGAGAGATACTTCGCTGAGAATAGTATTAATCCGGAAGATTGGTATACGGAAGAGACTCTTTACACGTTCAGGGAAGATGCCGGTGAAATGTTGACAGTGTTTTGTGAAACTGTAGAGGCGATTGATAATGCAATTCAGAAGTATCTCGGGGAGATTCATTATCAAGGAGGTTTGCTGTTCGATGTCGCCATTTATAAAGTTGCTCGGATAGTGAACAAAGCCGGTATCTTTGGAGATCCGCTGACTCCGGATGACCTGCTTCAGGTGTTGAATGTGAATCCCAGTTATTCAGGGATTAGGTTTGTAGAAAACAAGAAATCCTGGGTTATCTCCTTCATTTATCTTCTTGCCAACTTTTACAAGGAATTCGAAGGCCAGGATTCCACTTTATGGGCAAAACGAATAGTCCCGTTCCTCGGTATCGATTATTCCAAAGAATACCAAAAGCGCAAGAACAAGAAGGAGAAAACCATTTCTGATGAATACAAGGATTTTATGGTTCAATTGGAAGATTGTCTTAACCGTTACAACCTTCTTCTGTTATTTGGATGTGACAATAATAGCCGTGATAGTTTCATGGAACAATTTTCAGCAGAGGGATAACCTTCTTTAACACGTTTTGTTTAAGGCAAAAAGCCCATCATCGTCGGTCTAAAAGAAGATTTTCCAGATTTCTTCCAGAATCCTAAATAGATAAGCCACTGATATTCAGTGGCTTATCTATTATATGCCTATTCGTTTTTCCCCCTTTTTTCCATTATTTATTCGCCATTTTTGCGGTTGGAAATCAGTCCTTTTGGAGAGTAGAACCAATAATATGATAGATGATGAAAAATAGCGAAAACACGAACCGAATCCTGACCCTGATGGGACTCTCCCTGCTTGCGATGG
>ONQE01000198.1 GCA_900319925.1 uncultured Bacteroidales bacterium
GAAGACCTTCTCGGTCTCCAAGTTGCAGATGTCGGCCAACTCGGGCACGGCGCCGTAGAGCTCGCCGGGCGAGAAGGCGGGAATCACCGCGCCCGTGCGGTAGTCCAATCGAGAGGCAATGGTGCCGCCGGTGCCGAGCAGCTTCACGTGCGGCAGACCGGGCGTGTAGGGAAATTCCTTCTCCGGAATCTTGAAGACGGGCTGCGGGTCGCGCTCGCCCTTCATGTCGGTTACCGTCTCGATGTCGATGCCGATGTTGTAGCCAGTGGCCACCTTCATGACGATGTGGATGTCGTCGGTGTTCTCGGCCCTGGGCAGGATTTTGCCCGAGAAGTGCCCGCGGGTGGTCTCGACCTCAGCCTTGTCCCACACGTGGACGTCGTATTTTTTGAGCATTTCCAATGCTCTGCCTTTATATCCTTGGAATGTGACTTTATCGTTTTCCATAATTATCCATTATCAATTGTCCATTATCTATTATTCGCAGTGGCTAGTTCGGTGAATGCGGCGTTGCCGGCGGCCTGCGGGCGGACGCTGCCGAGGAGGTAGTTGCGCATGTCCTCGGCGTTGGTGCGTTTGCGGCGCGGCTTGAAGGCAACCGAGGCGGCATCCAGACTTTCCTTAATCTCCTCCTTGGACATTGTCCGATGGGGGGTGAGCGAAATCAGCTCGCCGAAATCAGCAGTGGGATGCTCGAACATCAGCTTCAACAGATCCGGAGCGATGGAGTTGTCGAGGCCTTCAACGTGGAGGAAGTCGAAGAGATCGTAAATCCTATCGGCGTAGAACGGGAGTTTGCCGTACTGGCCGTGCAGGTGCTTGAGCCGCTGGCCGAAGAAGGTGCCGAGATATTTCGGGCAAACGCCGAGCTCCTCGGTGATGCGCTTGATGAGCGGGTAATAGTTGTAGGTGAGGATGTATTTGTAACAGTCTGCGGGCACGCCCCACTGGTCGAGCTGGGCATAGCGGTCGGCGATGGACTCGGGGATGTTCTTCTTCAAACTTTCAATGTAGTCGTTGGTGAGCGGGATGGGTGCGGAGTCGGTGTCGGGGTACATGCGGTCGGCGCCGGGCAGCACGCGCTCGAAGATGGTGGTGCCGTCGGGCAGCGCCTTGCGGGTCTCCTGCGGCACGCCGTCGAAGGCCATCAGGGCACGCTCCTCGATGGTCTCCAAAGCGGTCTTCACGTCGTCGTCAGCCGCCCAGAAGATAATCTGCGCGTCGTTGTCGCCGGCATTCAACGCTTGGGCGGCCTTCTCGAACACGCTGCGGCTCACCACGTCCTCCAAATCCTCGCTGGTGGCCATGTTCGGACGCTCGAGGCAGGCGATAACCTTCAGCCGTTCCGCGAACTCGCAGTAGAACGGATGACCGGGCTGCGTGAAGTGCGACAGCAGGCCGGCAAACTGCGGCAGGTTGACGGCATAGACCTTCTCGCCGCGCTTGATGGCGTCGGTGATGGGGTCGAAGTAGAAGTGGAACTCCTTGGGGTTGAGCTCCATATAGTTCATTTTCCAATCCTCTTTCTGGATGCGGGACTTGAGTTGCTCACGGATGGCGAGCAGCGCCCACTGACGGAAGCACTCCACGTGGGTGACCTCCGGAATCCATTTGGTGTGGGCCACGCCCTTCACCTCGATACGGGTGCCGCCCTTGCAGCTCACATTCACGTCCTGGCGGCCCGCGCCGATGCCCGTGCGCACACGGCCGGTGCTGCGGTTCAGGAAGCGGATGACGTTGCCGGCCTCTTCCACCTCGTCGGGATTCACCATGTCGGGGTAGGTGACTGTCTCAATCAGCGGCATGCCCAGACGGTCGGTGCGGTAGATACGGGTGTGCCCGATGTCGGAAACCTCGCGGCAGGCGTCTTCCTCCACGCTGAGCTGGATGAGGCGCACCTTCTTGTGGCGCAACGGAATCTCGCCGTCGATGCCGAGGATGGCGGTGCGCTGGAAGCCCGTCGGGATGGAACCGTCGAGGTACTGCTTGCGGGTGATGTGGACCTCGCCCACGACCTTCAGCTTGGAAGCGAGGGTAATCTCGAGGGCATATCGCAAAGCCTCGGGGTTGATCGGGAACGGCGGGGTGTCGTCGACCTCGTACGTGCACGCGGTGCGGTGCGCGATGCGGTAGATGATGTTCTTGCGCGTCTTGAACTCCATGAGCGCGGTGCCGTCGTATTCGCCCATCTCCGATAGGGTGGGGCGCATGTGGCGCAGCAGCTCTGCGTCGAATTGGTCCGGCTTTTGGAAGATGCCGGCGGGACAGCGGCAGAACAGTTTTTCCTTGGTGGCCAATTGCTGGTGCACTTCCAGCCCCGACATGAACCCGATGCGGTCGTAGTCGGCCTGGGTGGCATCCTTGCGGTCAACATAGCCGATGGCAGCCCTGCTGGCCTCGTAATTCTTCTGGGGATTGATGGTTTGCATTCTTGTTCGTATATTCGTTTATTGTATAATCTTTCAGGTTAAAAAAAACAGCGGCAAAGATACATTTTTTTATGAAAAACAAGTTATAATTTGTGAATGACGGATTGGCAAAAAAAGTGTATCTTTGCCGACTTGTTTTGTAAATACAGATAAAACGATTCCGTTATGATCAATATCACACTGCCTGACGGCTCTATCAAACAAATGGAAAAGGGCTGCACCCCTTACGAGGTGGCGCAGGCCATTAGCGAAGGTTTGGCTCGCAACGTGCTGGTAGCCAAAGTGAACGACCAATTGGTGGAACTCGACAAACCTATCAACGAGGATGCCACCCTCACCCTCTACACTTGGAACGACCGCGAAGGTAAGGACACCTTCTGGCATAGCTCCGCCCACCTTATGGCGGCGGCCATCGAGTCGCTCTACCCCGGCGTGAAGTTCGGCATCGGACCGCA
>ONQE01000114.1 GCA_900319925.1 uncultured Bacteroidales bacterium
GACGGCCTTGCCGAGGGCGCGGCGTTTCGACAGTTCGCGTTCGAGGTAGCGCACCTCCGACTCGCAGTAGGGGCACGTGCCCGCGCAGTCGCCCGTGTGGGTGCACTCGCGATCCCGCAGCGGGATGTTGTTGGCTTCGGCAATTTTCCGCCGCACCTCCTTCAGCTCTTTGCATTTGGATTTTCCTCAAAGGAACTTTCCAGACAATACCGCACTTTGAAAAAAATGTATATTTGCATCCTATAAAATCATCACCTATGAAGAATAAAATCCTCCGGTACACACTCATTTTTGCTGTCTCATTTGGGCTTTTCGTCATGTACAACCTTGCATCCGGAATTAGGATGACATACGCAATTTACAGGGAAGCCGCCATGTCCAGCTTTTGTTTCACCATTCTGTGGGGCGTGATCGTGGAGAGGAGCCGCAAAAAACGCGAATCCGAAGAAAAGGATATAGACATGGATTTTTTCGACCCTCAGGGAGTCCCCAACACCATTGATGAGATGGTGCGGAAGTACGGCGAACCGGATGCCATCATCGTCACCGACGGCACACGCGGGATGGCCCCCGACTGCACCGTTCTGGTCTATGACCACGGCGGAATCGATGACAAAGGATTCATTAGCTATGACAATCTTCAAATCAACAAAGTGGATATCACAGACATCACCTTCCACCGCGACGAACGACCTCTATACCATATTCAAGATTTCACATTTCCCGAGAAGTACGAAATCATGCTGAACACCACCGACGACGAGCATCCGAAAGTGTTCATCAAGGCCGGACACGATTTGGAACTCGCCAAGGAGAGTGCACTGGAACTGCGCAAACATTTACTCTGCAAATGAATTCCCTCGTCATCACAAATCCCATAATATCATGTCAATGTCTAATCGGAAATACCCTTTTATGCTCGCGCTGCTGATCACCTTGTCCTGCTGGACCGGTATAGCGCAACCCGGCGGCGGACTGCAGATCTCCGTTACGCCCGACACGCGCATGACCGGCCGGTCGAACCACCGAGAGGTGCTGATGCGCATACAGGTGGTGCGCGGCGCGGAGACACTGGAAGCGGAACTTAACTCCTTGACCATAAACCTTCAAGGCACAGAGGCGGGAGATGTCCGCATCTTGGAAGTCCTCTCAACTGGAGACTCCCCGAAGGCCAAAGATATCGGGCCGCGAAGTCTCTATCAGGAGAGCACCACCTACGACCCTGCTCCCGCTCCCCGTTCCCGCTCCCTCCAGACAGTGCTCGTCCACGACTTGGATGCTACCCTTGCCAAGGATGTCCACATCCTGCTGCACTATCGTCTTACCACGGACACATCTTACCTCTGGATCACCGCCGACATCACCGACACCGCCCAAGAAGGCAACCGTATAGTCTTGACATTAAAAGATTTACGAACCGACAAAGAGATCTACCCGATTGACATAACGTCCGAAAGAGAGATTCTGCTGCGCCGGAAGGTGCTCTACCAACCCGGCGACTTCGACTCGCAGTTTTTCCGCATTCCCGCTCTCATCACCGCCAAGGACGGCAGTTTAGTGGCCGCCTGCGACCGCCGCAAATACAGCAATGCCGACCTCCCCGAGGACATCGACATCATCCTCAACCGCAGCACTGACGGTGGCCGATTCTGGTCGGGGCCGCAGTTCCTCGCCGTCGGAAGAGGCAAGGGGCAGGGGTTCGGCGACTGCGCGTTGACGCACACCCGCGACGAGGGCGGGCTCATCGCCGTCTATCCGGGCGGTGTCGGCTTCTGGCAGTCGCGACCCGACGAGCCGCTCCGCATCTACTGCCGGCGCAGCACCGACAACGGAGCCTCGTGGTCGCCGGCCGAGGACATCACCCACTACCTTTACGGTCCCGACTGCGTAGATTCCGTCCGCCGACAATGGTGGGGTGCTTTCTGTGCATCGGGCAACGGGCTGCTCACTTCCACTGGTCGCATTCTATTCGTGGCCGCTGTGCGTGAGGGCGAGGCTTGGTCGGCGAACGACTACGTGCTCTACTCCGACAACAACGGCGAGACCTGGCAATGCTCGCAACGTGCCTGCAAGGGTGGAGACGAGGCCAAGGTGGTGGAACTTCGCGACGGCCGCATCCTGATGAGCATCCGCCACAACGGCGAGCGGTGGTTCAACATCTCCGACGACGGCGGCGTCACCTGGCACGACACGGTCTTTGCCGGGAAAGGAATCAACGCCCCCGCCTGCAATGGCGACATCATCCGTTATGACCGCGAGGACGGCACCAGCGTGCTGCTCCATTCGCTGCCCACCGGCAACGAACGGAAAGACGTGAAAGTGATAATCAGCTATGACGAGGGAAAGACGTGGCCCGCCGGGAAGGTGATTGTCACCTACAATTCGGCCTACTCCTCACTCTGCATCCTCCCCGACGGAACTATCGGAATGTACGTGGAAGAGGATCCCTACGGCAGCGACCACTACGAAATGGTGTTCTACAATTTCAGTTTGGATTGGTTGGGCTTGCATGCCCATTAGTCTCGCGCCCCTCCGTCCAAGCAGGCACACCCTTAACCATTAAACCTTAAACCTTAACCCTTAAACCTTAAACCTTACTTATTCGTCATGATGTCGAGCACGAGGTTGTCGGTGGCGGCCATGCCCTGAAGACCGATGGCGGCCATGTTGCGCACGCACTTCTCCACATCCTCGTCGATGATGCCCTCGGCGGGCGTGACCACCTCATCCTCCACGGCAAGCATGGCGGAGAGTACGGATGTGGAGACGCCCGTGGCCACCTTCAGCGAGCAGCTAGGTTTCGCTCCGTCACAGATCATGCCGGTGATGTTGGCCATCATGTTCTTCACGGCATAGACAATCTGCTCGTAGGTACCGCCCAGCAGCCAGGTGATGCCGCATGCGGAACCCGTGGCGGCGACCACGCACCCACACAGGGGAGAGAGCCGTCCGAAGCTCTGCTTAATGTAGATAACGGTCAAATGGCTGAGCATCAGCGCCCGGGCTAGTTCCTCTTCCGTTTTCAGACGTTCCTTGGCGAACACCCAGACAGGCAGCGTGGCCGCGATGCCTTGGTTGCCGCTTCCGGAGTTACTCATCACGGGCACCTTCACGCCCGCCATACGTGCGTCGCAAGCTGCTGACGTGTAAGAGAGGATCTTGGAGTAGATGCCGTTGCCGAAAAACTGGCACTTCGGTTCCATGAAAATGGTACGACCGAGGCCGTGTCCGAAACGGTTGTTGAGCGACATCTCCGCTGCGCGCTTGTTGAGCTCGGCGGTTTCCAAAATGAAGTGGATTTCGCTTTCCGGGGCCGTCATGGCGAAGTCATAGACCATCCGCATCGTCAGCTTCGGATCCTCGGCAGCACCGTCTCCGGAGGAAGAGGCACTGTCGTCCAACAGCACCTCGCCGTTTTTGGCAATCCGGGAGAAATGGGTGTGCGCCCCTGTGATGATGACCGAGACGTTATCGTCACCGTTATGGCATTCCACCTCGATGTAGAGCTTTTCGGCCGTATCTTTTTTCTGCAGAATTTTGATGCGGTTTTGGGCGATATACTCCTTGCCTTGCTCCACATCTTCGGGTGTGGTGTCTTTCAGTACTTCGAGGCTATACTCCGATTTGCCGACCAAGGCGCCGAGGGCGATGGCGATGGGCAGTCCTATCATCCCAGTGCCGGGAATTCCCACTCCCATAGCATTTTTGAGCATGTTGGCACTGAGCCAGACCACGATTTGTTTGGGCAGGCTACCGAGTGTCTCTTTCGCCTTCGCCACGGCCAAGGCCACGGCCATGGGTTCAGTGCAGCCAATCGCGGGCACCACCTCGCGTTTCACCAGTGCGATAATCCGATTGCGTTCGTCTTGGGTCATTGTTGTTGGTTTTTGGGAAGCAAATATCTAATGATGGTTACAGTTCGTGCAAATGTCTCTCAATGGGGATTCCATTGTCGGGATTGATACAGTGTTTATTCTCCTCTATTACGTGCGCCACAAACTCCATCGCCCTCAGCACGCTGGCTTCCAAGGTCTCGCCTTTCAAATAGGTGCCGATGGTCATGGCAGAGAAGACGTCTCCGGTACCGGAGAACTGCGCGTCCACCTGACGATAGGGAAGCACTATTCTCTTCCCTAATCCATTGTCATACAACATCGTACAGGTTTGACCCTCCATCAACACACTGGAGATAATGACGGAATTGCCACTCAGCTGATGCAAGGACATAATCAGATCCTCCGCCTCTTCCGAAGTCAGGTCATCCTTATCCAAATATTTGTCTGCCAAGAACTTGGCTTCCGTCACATTGGGGACAATCACATCCGCGATGCGGCAGGCGTTGCGCATATACGCCACCGTCTCCTGAGACGCGCCATTGTAAAGCTTGCCGTCATCGGCCATAATGGGATCCACGAAGATGAAGGTGCCGCGCGCTTTCAGTTTCCGGCAATAGTCGGTCACGATCCGCGTCTGCTCCTCGGAGACGAGATAGCCCGTGCAGACCGCGTCCACCGAGAAACCTTGTTCCTCCCAAATCTCGATGCTCCGGCGCATATAGTCGGTGGTGCCGAGTACGGCGAACTTGCCGTAGCTGAAATTGTTGGAGACCATAGAGGAGGGAAGCCGGTACAATTCATAACCGAGGTGGGACAAGATCGGGGTCATTCCCGTCATGCCCAGGTTGCCGTAACCGACGATATCGCCTATAAGAAGGATGCTGCTCATTTAGAGGGGTTAAGGGTTAAGGTTTAAGGGTTAGGGGTTAGTCTTCGAGGCAGTCGTCCAATTCGCGGGTAAGTTGGGGGATGTCCATCTTTTGTCCGATAAAGACGATTTTAACCATGCGGTCGCCGTATTCGGGATCCCAGTCGCGCATAAACGAGGGATCCTGCTCCATAAGCTGCACGAGGTCTTCTTCGGGCGCGGTGGCGTACCAAAGGCCGGCCTCGGTAAGTTTCTGCTGCACACCCGCCTGCTCGTAGAGATACGACATATCGCGGTATTCTTTGAAATAGCAGACGCCCTTGGCGCGGATGATGTTCTTGGGGCGTTTCTTTGACAGGAACTTGTTGAATTCGGCGATCTTAAAGGGTTTCCTGCGATAATACACAAACGTGGAGATGCCGTATTCCTCCACTTCGCCACCTTCGTGGTCGTGATGGTGGTGATGATGGTGACCATGATGATCGTGTTCGTCCTCCTCGTCCTCATCATCGTCATGGTGATGATGATGGTCATGATGATGGTCATGCTCGTCCTCGTCTTCATCATGATGATGGTGGTCGGCGCGGGCCTCGCGCTCTTCCTCTTCGGTGGTCTCGCGCTCAAGTTCGCGCACCCAACCTGTAGAGACTGCCACGTTTTCGTAGTCGAAAGCGTGGGTATCGACAATGCGGTCGAGATCGACCTGCGCATAGTTGGTCTCGATAATGGTGGCGCCGGGGTTGAGGTGGGTGATGATCTGACGGAGGTGCGTGATTTCGGCTCGGCTCACCTCGTCCACCTTGTTGAGCAGCACGATGTTGCAGAACTCAATCTGCTGGACGAGCAGGTTCTCGATGTCCTCCTCGCCGATGTCCTCGCGTTCCAGATCGCCACCGCAGTCGAACTCGCTCTGCATGCGCAGGGCATCCACCACCGTGACGATGCAGTCGAGACGCGGGGTGCCGTGCTCGATGTATTTCGGGTTCATACGCGGGATGGTGGAGATGGTGCGGGCGATGGGTTCGGGCTCGCAGATGCCGCTGGCCTCGATGACGATGTAGTCGAACTGCTGCGACTTGACCAAATCCGACAGCTGGTCCACCAGATCCATTTTCAGCGTGCAGCATATACATCCGTTCTGGAGCGCCACAAGGCTGTCGTCTTTCTGAGCCACCACCCCACCCTTCTGGATGAGGGAGGCATCGATGTTCACCTCTCCTATGTCATTGACTATCACCGCAAACTTAATGCCTTTGCGGTTCGTCAGAATATGGTTCACCAAAGTTGTCTTTCCGCTTCCCAGGTAGCCCGTCAGCAGTAACACCGGCACATCTTTCTTTGTCATAAACGCTAAATTTTTCGGGCCGCAAAGGTACAAAATTTTGGGGTTTACTCACAGACGGACTTAATCTTCCTTGCTGCGCTTGCTGAGGTTGATGAAATGCTCGTAGCAGTGGGCTCCCGCAAGATATTGGCCGTTCTCGAGGACGCTCTTGAGGATGCGTGTGCGAGTGGCGACGGCCTGTTTGGGATCCCTGTCGTAGCGGGCGCAGAACTGTGGGTGGTCCAGTTGTAGGTCTTGGGCGTGAAGCAAGTCACCGGCGATGAGACAGAAGCCGTCCACCGTGTAAACAGTGTGGCCCGGAGTGTGGCCTGGCGCAAGCTCGGCGACCACCAAGCCGTCGAAGAGTTTCTCGCCGTCATGGAAGGTCTTGATATGGCCTTCGTAGACCCCCATCACCTGTTTCCACATTCCGTTGTTCGCGGCCATCGGACCACCGTCGTCCCATGCGTCATACTCTTCTTGCGAGAGGTAAAGGGTGGCATTGGGGAACGCCGCCTGGCCGTCGTGCAGCAAACCACCGATATGGTCAAAATGAAGGTGTGTGAGACATACTGCCGTCACCTTAGCCGGGTCTAACTCGGCTTTCTTCATGTTTTCCAGCAGGCGACCGCCATTGTCAGCGCCCAATCCTGCGTCAAAGAGGATTGTATTTAACGAATCGATGACAAGGTATGCGTTGATGGCCGAGCGGGAGGCACCCTCGGGCATCAGCGTGGCAAGCAGATTGTCGTCGTAGGAGCCGACGAAGAGCTCTTTGGACATTTCTTTCTCTTTATCCACCAACCCGAAAATCATGGGTTTGCCGTCCTTAAAAAGCAACGACACTCCGTCTTTTGTGGTGATGGAGAAAGTGGGCTCCTGCGGGTTGTCCGTCGTCTGGGTTTGGGAATTGCCATTGCGGCAGGAAACAGTCAGCAACATCGTTGCGGCAAATAAAAAGATAGTGTGTTTCATATTTTTCGGTTTTTTATTCTTATGCTTTTTTTCATAGGGCCAAAGATAACGTTATCGTGAGCCAATGATAACGTTATCGTATTGTTGGCGATGCCGGCACGCTCGTTCGCACCCTGTTTCCTGCCACAACACACCGTACCGGTGCGAGCGGACTTCTCTTCTAAAATAGAAGGGGAATTGGTTTCGGCCAGT
>ONQE01000117.1 GCA_900319925.1 uncultured Bacteroidales bacterium
TGAGAAAGCGGCGATCCCCAACGGGACCGCCGCTTTTGTATGGGTTATATCGTCAAAGCCCTATCGGCGGCAGACCACCACGGAATGGCCGAGGCCGAGGAAGTCGTGGATGGTCTCCACCTCCAAGCCCGATTCGCGCACGAGACGCACGAGGTCGTCGGAGTGGTACATCTTGCTGTTGCCGTTGGCGATGGCGGTGAAGTAGAGGCTGGTCTGGGCGAGACAGAAGGCGGCCGTGTCGAAACGCTGGCGATCCCAGAGCGTCTCCATAATGTAGAGGCGCGTGTCGGGGGTCATCACGGCGGCCGCCCTGCGCAGGATGCTCCGAATCTGCGGTTCGCTGAAACAGTCGAGGAACTGGCTCATCCAGATGGCGTCGAACGGAGGGTTGGATGGCAGCTGGCTGTTATCGTCGAGCATATCGGCGGCATGGCCGTGAATGCGGTCAGCGCCGGGCTCGCCAGCCGTCTGCTCGCACATCATGGCAATCTGCTGCGGCAGGTCCACGATGGTGACCTCCACGTCAGGGTTGTGGCGCACACACTGCAGCGCCCAACGGCCGGTGTTGCCGCCCACGTCCATCAGATGTCTTGTCGGGCGCGAGAAAACGAGCGCGAGGGCCTGCTCAAAGGCGCCGTCGCTGTAGTGGTGGTCGAAGGCGAACCAGCTGCTCTTGGCCGGTTCGGGCAGTTGGGAAAGGCCCTCATAGACGGTGGGCCAGTCGCCGAGGCACTTCAAGCCGGCGGGTTTCCCCTCTTTCAACGCTTCCTCCAAGAAGAACATCCCCTGGTAGTTGACATCATGGTTGAAGTCCATATTGACGCGGGTGGAGCGGTCGTGCAACAGGAACCAGCCCGTCTTGGCCAATGCATAGCGGCCCGTTTCGGTATCAAGGGTCACGGTGTTCATCGTCAGGGAAGATTCCAGGAGGCATTTGGCGGCATAGACTGAAACGCCGGCCTTCTCGGCCACCTCTTCAGGCGTCATCGGGGTCTCCAGCATCTCGAAGATGCCCCACTTCACCATCAGGCGGGCCACCTCGAAAACGATCGGCCCGAAGGCATACAACTGCGCGAGCCGTTGCGCCTGGTATGCGCCGAGCCCGTCTTTCGTATATTGTTCCGTTAAATTCTCATCTAAATACATGTAACACAAAGCTTTTATTAGAAAAAAAACGTGCGGGGACTTTATATACCCCACACGTTATACTCATTACCGTTATCTAGTTAAAAGGGCATCACCGCTGTGGCCTGCGAGAGTTGCTCCACGGCGTCGGCGGCGAAGATGAACTTGTCCATCAAGACATAGACTCCCGCACCGGCGAGGTAGCCCAAGAGAGCATACGGGGTAATCTTCTTCAGATACCACACGAAGTCAATCTTCTCCATACCCATCACAGCCACACCTGCGGCAGATCCGATGATGAGGAGGCTACCACCCGTTCCGGCGCAGTACGACAGGTACACCCAGAGCGTGTGGTCCATCGGAAATTCGTACATGCCCATCACGCCGGCGACCAACGGCACATTGTCCACGATGGAGGAGAGCATGCCGATAACCGTATCCACGAGATAGTAGTTGCCATGGAACAGGCTGTCCATTCCGACGGCCAACATAGAGAGATGCCCGGCGCTCTGCAAACCGGCCACAGCCAGCAAAATGCCGAGGAAGAAGAGGATGGTGGGCAGATCTATGCGGGTGAGAACCCCGGAGATGGTGTAGCGGCGGTTCTCGTCCTGACTTGTCTTGTGAAGGATTTCAGTTGTAATCCAGAGGATGGAGAGTCCGAGCATAATGCCCATATAGGGTTTGAGGTGCGTCAGAATCTTGAAAACGGGAACAAAGACCAAGGCGGCAACACCCATGAAGAAGATGAGGTTGCGCTGCCACGCGGGCACCTTCAGGCTCTTGTCCTCTTTTGGGCGTTGCGAAGCATCTATCTCGCCCCTTTCGACGAAAGAGACAATGATTAAGGGGATAATCATGGATACCAGGCTCGGGATGAGTGCGTGGGTCATCACTGCACCGGTGGAAACCTTGCCTGCCACCCACAACATAATGGTGGTCACGTCGCCGATAGGGCTCCATGCACCGCCGGAGTTCGCCGCAAGGATAACCATACCGCCGAAGAACCAGCGGTCGTGTTTGTCGGGAATCAACTTCCGCAGAAGTGTCACCATCACAATGGCCGTGGTCAAATTGTCCAAAATGGCGGAGAAGAAGAAGGTGATGAAACTCAGAATCCACAGGAGTTTCACCTTATTGGTGGTCTTGATATGGTCGGTGATGATGGAGAATCCCTGGTACGTGTCAATCAGCTCCACCACTGTCATCGCACCCATCAAGTAGAAGAGGATCTCGGCGATGTCGCCCAGATGGTGGATGAGCTCGTGGGTGGTGAGGAAGTCGATGAACGGGTGCACGGAGTCGGGGTGTTCGAGTTTGAACTCCTCGAAGCCCGCGCCGTAGCCGGTGATGTCAAAGATGCCCTCGCCGGCAATGACGTACAACACCCACATGGTCACGCCGAGGAACAGCGCGAACGCGGCCTTGTTGACCTTCAACGGATGCTCCAATGCGATGCAAAGGTATCCGATGACAAAAAGAATGATCATCACGTAAAACATAATGCTGATAATTTTTGTTTAACTAAAAAATACTCAACGAAATGCCAACCGACATCGGGGTGATTTTCGGCCCCTTGGTGTCGACAAACAGCGGCGTAGGCTGGAAGCAATAATAGACGTTGATGAACTTCCAACCGATACGTGCATAGACATCGATGTTATACTTCATCTTATTATCGATCATCAGGTTTTTGAACTTGAGCGTATCGGAAGGCGTTGCCGGATTGTCGCCTTTGTATTTCTGGGAAATCTCGGCGATGAGACCCGCACGCACGCCCACCGAGAACTTGAAGCCGTTGGAGTGGCGATAGCGGAACTCCAGCGGGATATTCACGTTCAGATAGTTCATTTTCAGAAGATTGTACTTGACATCCGTGGGCAGGACATAGTACTTCATATCTCCGGAGGACTCTTCGCGAAGGAGTAACGCGTTGCTGTACTGAGTGTTGTAGGTCACCCCGACACCGAGACCGATGGCGAGGGGTTTCTGTTTGATCTTAAAATCCCAAATGGCCGATACGGTGAAGCCCGGGTCGAACTTCATGTAATTGACCTCGGTGGGCATATTCATCCAGAACGTATGGTAGATATCCATGATCAGCCGGTCGCGGAAGACCACCAACGGTTCCTCCACGGTGTCCTTCGGCGCGGTATATGGGGTTTGGGCGGTCTGCGCGGTCACGAGCGATCCGGCGCACACCATCAGCAAAACAACGGTCAAAAATATTCTTTTCATTGTACTCTAAAATCAAACGGCAAAGATACAATTTTTTTAGCTATGACGATGAAGATGTCTTTCGTCTAAAAAAGCAACAATCCCTAAAAAAATCGGTCGTTCCGATGCAATAAAAAAAGAGTCTTTACGTTAGCGGATTTCGAATCATCGAACCTATACCCTATTATGATCATCGGAAGTGTGATTCTGATTCTACTGACCATCTTGATTGCCAACATCTTGATATTGGCGATCTCGGCGCCCATATACCTGCACTTGCCCCGTTTCGGCAAGTTCCCGTCTGGTGCGCGGTTAGAACGCATCCGGCGGTCACCGAACTACCGCGACGGCAAGTTCCACAACCTCTCCGGAGCGGAGGCGATGGGGAACATGCATTTCGGCAAGCTCCTCAAGACGATAAACAAGATCCTTTTCGGCAAGAAGAAGATTTCGCTGAAGCCGGGAGAGCCGCTCCAGATGGTGAAACGCGACCTGAGGCAGCTTCCCGCAGACCGTGACTTCTACGTCTGGTTCGGGCATTCGAGTTATCTGCTTTCGCTGCACGGCACCACCCTACTCGTGGATCCCACCTTCGTCACGGCATCGCCCGCATCTTTCATCAACAAGCCCTTCCCCGGCACCGACCGATACCTCCCCGAAGATATGCCCGAACATCTCGACTATTTAGTCATCACCCACGACCACTACGACCATCTCGACTGCGAGACGATTGAGCGGCTCAGAGACCGCGTGGGACGGGTCATCTGTCCGCTCGGTGTGGGCGAGCATCTGGAGCGGTGGGGCGTCCGTCCCGAACAGCTCGTCGAAATGGACTGGCAGGAGACGAATGTCCTGTCTGACGGTTGGAGCGTCCACTGCCTGCCGTCGCAGCATTTCTCGGGCCGTTCGTTCCGTCGGAACAACACGTTGTGGGCCTCTTTCCTGATGGAGACGCCATACGGCCGCATCTTCCTCGGCTGCGACGGCGGCTACGGTCCTCACTTCCGCGAAATCGGCGAGGCGTACCCCGGCATCGACCTGGCCATTTTGGAGAACGGGCAGTACAACGAGCAGTGGCGCGACATCCACACGATGCCGGAATTTCTCGGCAAAGAGGCCGTTGACCTTGGGGCGCGGAAAGTCATCACCGTGCACCATGGCAAATACGCCCTCTCGCTGCATCCGTGGGACGAGCCGCTCGGCAACGAGCTCGCCGCCCGCGACAAGTACGGTTTCGACCTGATTGTCGCTGAGCTCGGGGAGGTCACAGCGCTGGATTTATAACGAAATATCCGATTCGCTTTTCTGAACATAGACGTATTCCTTCCGTACATATCCGCATTTTGTGTACCTTTGCCGCTTGAATTTTCAAGCCTTATGACAAATCTGCGAATCGAAGACCATTGCTGGCATATCATCCTGAACACCAATGCAAACGAAAAGAGATGCGAGCGTTCGTGGCGTTCTGTCGCCACCCTGCTGGAAAGGCGCTACATCCACTACGAGCTGCATATCGTGCGCCGTCCGGGCGAAGGCGTCGAGACCGCCAGGACGCTGTGCCAGAATGGGATACGGCATCTGGTGGCCGCGGGCGGTGACGGCACCATCAACGAGGTGGTCAACGGCATCTTCACCGCCGGTGTGGACACCCGCGAGGTTTGGATGGCCGTGCTCCCTTTGGGCCGCGGCAACGACTGGGTGCGCACCCATCACTACCCCAAGGCCATCGAAGAGGTTGTGGAGGCGTGGCGCGACGGCCACTTCATGCAGCACGACATCGGCAAAGTCACCTCGAGGGCAAACGGCAAAGGCTATAACCGCTACTTCATCAACATCGCCGGCTTCGGTTTCGACGCGGATGTCATCTACGACGTCACGCACAACCCGCCCCACCTCTTCGGTCTCAACGTCTATAAACTTTCGCTGGTCAAATCGCTGTTTTCGCACAAGCCGACGGCCATACAGGTCTCTGCGGAAGAGGACTTCGACTTCAACGGGGAGGTTTTCATGGTCATCGCGGCCATCTGCCAGTACAACGGAGGAGGCATCCGCGAGGCCAAATACGCCGTGCCCGACGACGGACTCCTCGACCTCATTGTGATTCCCAAGATGAGCATCCCGAAAGTGCTGATGCACCTGAAGGATATGACCTCCGGCGCGCACATCGACACCATCGAGGGCATCCAGATTGTCAAGACCCGCGAGGCGGACATCACCTCCGACCGGCTCTTCCGCGGCGAAGTGGAAGGCGAGCTCCTCACTCCCGGAAACTACCACCTCGAACTGCTCCCGAATGCGTTGAATGTGCTGACGTGTGAGTTGTGATTTGTGAATTGTGACTTGTGATTTGTGAGTTGTGATTTGTGACTTGTGACTTGTGATTTGTGACTTGTGATTTGTGATTTGAAGCACGAGGCTCCTTTAACCCTTAAACCATAAACCATAACCCTTAAACCTTAAACCTTAACCCTTAAACCATAACCCTTAACCCTTAACCCTTAACCCTTAAACCTTAAACCTTAAACCTTAAACCTTAAACCATCCCCTCCATCCCATGTCCCATCCCAACGAAATCCTTTTTGAGTTCCTGAAGGAGCTAATCCCGAACAACAACCGCGAGTGGTTCAAGGCGCACCGTGAGATGTACGATGCGGCGTGGGCGCAGTTCAACGTGTTGGTGGAGAATGTCATTGCGGCCGTCGGCGAGTTCGACGGCTCCATCGCCGGGCTCCCCCCGAAGGACTGCACCTACCGCATATACCGCGACATCCGCTTCTCGCCGGACAAGACCCCCTACAAGGGGCACTTCGGCGCATATATGAACCAGTACGGCAAGAAGGCCTACTGGGGCGGATACTACTTGCAGATCGAGCCGGAGCAGGTGATGCTCGCGAGTGGCGTGTGGTGGTTGCCGACCAAGGAGATGCACCAGCTGCGACAAGCGATTGTCGACCAGATGGACGACTTCGTGCGCCTTGCGGAGGCCCCGGAACTCAAGAAGTTAGTACCGACCATCGGGCAATCGCACTACAAGCGCATTCCCAACGGTCTGCCGAAAGACTCGCCGCACCCCGAGTATCTTACCTGCAAGGACTACGCCATGTCGTGTATGCTACGGCCCAAAGACCTTTGCCGCGACGACTACGCACAACGCATCGCCCATGTTTTCAAGACGATGAAGCCGCTTAACGACTTCCTGAGCGAGAACATCCTCATCAACATGGAGGAGATGGAGACGATGAAGAGTGTGGTGAAGTATGTTTAAGGTTTAAGGGTTAAGGTTTAAGGTTTAAGGTTTAGGGGTTATGGCTTTGGGGTTATGGTTGTGCGTTGCCTAAAAAATACTATCTTTGCCGCCATAATCTTTGAAAGAAAATGAGTGCATATTTATCCTCAGATGTCTCCAAGGTGACAACCAATACCTTGATGAAAATGAAATCGCAGGGTGAGCGCATCGCGATGTTAACCGCATACGACTATTCCATTGCCACCCTGTTGGATATGGCGAAAATCGACGTCGTTCTGGTGGGTGATTCCGCGGCGAATGTGATGGCTGGTTACAAGACCACGCTGCCCATCACGCTCAACGAGATGATCTACCACGCCTCCTCGGTGGTGCGCGCCGTGAAACGCGCCCTCGTGGTGGTGGACATGCCCTTCGGCACCTATCAGGGCAACTCCAAGGAGGCCCTAAACTCCGCCGTCCGCATCATGAAGGAGTCGGGCGCGGATGCCATCAAGTTGGA
>ONQE01000147.1 GCA_900319925.1 uncultured Bacteroidales bacterium
AACCATCCCCGGACTCATCAAGAAAACCAACAACCCGCGTTTCGTGTATGACTCCTACCGTCGTCTGATCATGATGTACGCCGATGTCGTGATGGAGAAATCCGAAGGCATCGAACCCGCCGACGGCAAGGGCATCCGCAAACAGTTGGACGACATGCTTGACGCATTCAAGGCTGCGAAAGGTTACAAGAGCGACACCGAAATCACCGCTGACGAGCTCAAGATCCTGGCCGAGAACTTCAAGGCCAAGGTGAAAGAGGTGCTCGGCACCGAATTCCCCGATGATGCCCGCGCACAGATGGAAGGCGGCATCAAGGCTGTCTTCAAGAGCTGGAACGGCAAGAAGGCCATCGCCTACCGCCGCATCGAGGGTATTCCGGACGACTGGGGTACCGCCGTCAACGTGCAGGCTATGGTGTTCGGCAATATGGGTGACAACTCCGCCACCGGCGTTGCCTTCACCCGTAACCCCGCCACCGGCGACAACCAGTTCTACGGCGAATGGCTGATCAATGCCCAGGGCGAAGACGTGGTGGCCGGTATCCGCACCCCCAACCCCCTGAACGACGAAACCAAGAACGAGCAGAACAAGCACATGCAGTCTATGCAGGAGCTGATGCCCGAGACCTACAAGGAACTCTGCGACATCCGCAACATCCTGGAGAAGAACTATCACGATATGCTCGACATCGAGTTCACCATCCAAGAGGGTAACCTCTACATGCTGCAGTGCCGTGTCGGCAAGCGCACTGGCGTGGCCGCCATGACGATGGCTCTCGATATGCTGCACGAAGGCCTCATCGACGAGAAGGAAGTGGTGCTCCGCGTGGCTCCCGCTCAGCTCGACGAGCTGCTGCACCCGATCCTCGACGCCGCTGACGAGAAGAAGCACACCGTCATCGCGAAGGGTCTGCCCGCAGGTCCTGGCGGCGCCGTCGGCAAAATCGCCTTCGACAGCGAAACCTCTATGGCTTACACCGCCAAGAAGGTCAAGAATATCCTCGTCCGTGAGGAGACCAACCCCGAAGATGTGGAGGGTATGCGTGCCGCCACCGGCATCCTGACCGCCCGCGGCGGTATGACCTCCCACGCCGCCCTCGTGGCCCGTGGCTGGGGCAAGTGCTGCATCGTCGGTTGCGACGCCATCAAGATTGACATGAACGCCCGCACCGTCACCATCGACGGCAAGACCTTCAAGGAAGGCGACGTCATCAGCTTGAACGGCTCCAAGGGCTGGGTCTATGGCGAAGAGGTCAAGATGATCGACGCCACCGAGAACCCGCTCTTCGTGGAGTTCATGAAGCTCGTTGACAAATACCGCACGATGGGTGTCCGCACCAACGCCGACACACCGGAAGATGCCACGAACGCCGTCAACTTCGGCGCCGAGGGTATCGGCCTGTTCCGTATTGAGCACATGTTCTACGGCAAGAACAGCGAGAAACCCCTCGAGAAACTGCGCAACATGATTCTCTCCGACACGAAGGAGGAACGCGTGGCCGCTCTGAACGAACTGGAACCCTACATCAAGGAAGCCGCTAAGGGCACCTTGAAGGTGATGGACGGCAAACCGCTGACCTTCCGCCTGATGGATCCCCCGTTGCATGAGTTCGTCCCGCAAACCGAGGACAAACAACGCGAAGTTGCCAAGGAGCGCGGCCTCACGTACGAGGAAATCAAGAAACGCATCGACGCGCTGCACGAGGTGAACCCGATGATGGGTCTCCGCGGTGTGCGTCTCGGCATCGTCTATCCGGAAATCACCGAGACCCAGTTCCGCGCCCTCTTCCAGGCCACCGCTGAGCTGATGAACGAAGGTCACGACCCGCACCTCGAGATTATGGTGCCGCTGACCATCAACGTGAAGGAGCTCGAACACCAGAAAGCCATCGCCAACCGCGTGAAAGCCGAGATCGAGGCCAAGTTCAACGTGAAGATCGACTACCTCTTCGGCACGATGATCGAGATCCCGCGCGCTACCCTCGTGGCCGACAAGATCGCCGAGGTGGCCCAGTTCTTCAGCTTCGGTACCAACGACCTGACGCAGATGACGTTCGGTTTCTCCCGCGACGACGTGAACGCCATCGTCCACGAGTATGTCGACCAGAAGATCATCCCCGCCGACCCGTTCAACACTCTCGACCAAGAAGGTGTCGGTCAGCTGGTGAAGCTCGGCGTCGAGCGTGGTCGCAGCACCCGCAACAACCTCAAGTGCGGTGTCTGCGGTGAGCACGGTGGTGACCCCGCCTCTGTGGAGTTCTTCTTCAAGAGCGGTCTGAACTACGTCTCCTGCTCCCCGTTCCGCGTCCCCGTGGCTCGCTTGGCCGCCGCCCAAGCCGCCATCAAGGCTGGAAAATAAGAGACAAGTGTCTGTATAAAAAAGTAGAGACGTGCCATGGCGCGTCTCTACTTTTTTTATGATTGCCGTCAAGGAGCCAACTGCGTCTCGCAGTTAGGAACCAACTGCGTCTCGCAGTTGGAACAAAACTTACACAAGAGTTGGACACTCTTTCACCGGTTCCGTGTGCAACGTCACGTGCGTGTCCGCACCGAAACGCTCCTTGAGCTTGCGCTCGATGTCGGAGGCGCGGAGATGGACCGTCTCTAACGTCAGGTTGCCGTCCATGCGGATGTGCGCCTCGATGGCGATACGGTTGCCGATACGCCGCGTGCGCAGGTTGTGCGGATCCGACACGTCCGGGAATGAGGTGATGATCTCCTCGATTTCGTGCTCCGTCTCTTCGGGCAACGAACACTCTGTGAGCTCGTTGATGCTCCCTTTGAGCAGGTCGACGGCCACCTTCACCAACATCGCGCCCACCACGATGGAGGCCAACGGGTCGAGCACTGTCCAGCGGTCGCCGAGCAGGATGGCACCCCCGATGCCGATCGCCGCCCCCACGGAGGAGAGCGCGTCGCTGCGATGATGCCAGGCGTTGGCAATCATCACTTGGGAGTCTAATGCCTGGCCCTTGCGCTTCGTGTATTGGAAAAGTACTTCCTTTACGAGGATGGAGACCAACGCCGCCCACAAGGCGAGCTTCCCGGGTGCCTCCAACTCCGCCCCATTGAGCCAGTCCGCCAACTTCACAGCCCCCGACACGATGATACCCGTGGCGGCGGCCACCAACGCCAACCCGACGAAAAACGTGGCTAACGTCTCGAACTTGCCGTGACCGTAGTCGTGCGACTTGTCCTGCGGCTTCGAGCTGATGTTGACGAAAGCGATGACCATGATGTCGGTGAGGAAGTCGGAAAGCGAATGCACCGCGTCGGCCATCATCGCCGCGCTGTTTCCGAGTATGCCGGCGATGAACTTGAAAGTCGTCAGCGCAACATTCCCCGCCGACCCCACTAATGTAACCTTGTAAATCTCTTTTTCTCTTGACATGGTTGTTTCAACTATTAACCCCTAACCTCTAACCCTTAAACCTTAAACCAAAACCCTTAACCCATCCCCCTTAAACCATAACCCTTAAACCTTAAACCATAACCCTTAAACCTTAAACCATACCCCTTAAACCTTAACCTGCCTGTGCGCGCGGCGCTGCAATCGGGCGAGGCGGCGTTCCTCGATGCGCTGCTGACGCTCGCGGATGCGGTCCTCGCGGTCGGCACGGAACACCATCACGTTGCTCTGCACCTCCGAGAGCATCTCGCCGAGAATCAGCACCTGGAACTTGCTGCGGCGGTTCTCGTCCTGCATCAGCTGGTTGAATTTGAACTGCCCGTCGCGCATGCCCTCGTCGAGGCAGGCCGCCTTGAAGCGGGCGTAGGCATTGTCGATAAGCCGGTGCGTCACGGGGTCGTGCAGCCGGAAGCTGGCCCGTTTCGAGGCGTATTCGATATTGATCTGGCAGAGCAGCTCGTCCACCGTCTTGCCGAAACTCTCGGCGGCCTCCTGTGTCGTCTCCGGATCCTCGAACTCGAAATAGAAGTGATAGACGGACTGGCTCACATCGGCGAAACCCACGAAGAATTTGGTCTTCAGACCGATTTTCTCCTCAGCTTGCCGCACGGCATCGATGAACTGCGGCTCGTACAGCTTCTCACCGGTGAGCGACACGATGCCGTTCACCTTGCTCACCATGTGGATGGTCGGGGTCTTCTCGAATTTCCCGCCCACCTCGATAAGGTCGTTCATGTTGTAGCGGAAGAGTCCCGAGTAGGTGGTGACGTAGGCGCAGTAGCGCTTGCCCTGCTCCAGCTCGTCGAGCTGCAGGAAATGCTTGTGCGGGGACTCCAACTCCTCTTCGGCCACGAACTCGTAGTAGTGGAGATGCGGGAACATCACCGACTCGAGGGTGTCGTCCAAGGCAAAGCCGAAGCGGCACTCGGTGGCGATGTAGCCGAGTTCCTGGTAGAACGTCTGCTCGAAGTTGAAATGGTCAAGGTACTTCTCCATATAGACTTTCGTGTTGCCGCATTTCCAGGTGCTGAGGATTTGCAGTTTCGGCCAATAGTCTTTCGGAAGGATACGCCCGTGATGCTCGTCGCGGAGCTGACGGAGTTCGGCGGCGCGCTTGGGGTTGGGCCGTATGTAGGCGCGCAGCTCCTCGCGGATCTCCGGCGCGATGTCGAACTCCTCGCTCAGGGTGCCCCGTTCGATGTCGTCGATCATCGTGTCAAGATGCTCATCCACGGAGCGTTGGAGCTCGATGATGGTGGAGGGGTTGGCGGTGGCCCAGAGGGTGACATCCCAGTGCTGGATGGCCAGCCGCATGAGCGTGTAGTTGCGGGCGGTATAGTCGTCGATGGACATCACGCTGGCGGGTGCGGTGTAACGCCGCTTGATGATACGCGGGATGTCGCGCACTAACACGCCGCTCACCGACCCGTAGAGGGTGCCGTCAGGGGCGTGACCTTCGCATTCCTTGCCCACGATGGCGAAAATGTGCCCCGCGAGCGCCAGTTTGCGGTGCTTGACGAAGTTCCAAACCCACACGTGCGACATGGTGCCGTAAACGTCCTTCAGATACTTGTGGGTCATGGGCACCCATTTGGGCTTGGCGGTGGTGCCGGAAGTTGTGGCATACATCACCGGCCGGCCAGGGAATAGCACGTTGCGTTCGCCGTTCTTGTGCCGCTCGACGTATGGACGCAACGCTTCGAAGTCGTTGGCGGGCACCAAGTGCTGAAACAGGGAGAAGAGCTCGTGACTGTTGGGGGCGGAAAGGATTTCCCGGAAATGGTGCTCCTTGCCGTAATCGGA
>ONQE01000122.1 GCA_900319925.1 uncultured Bacteroidales bacterium
AGTTGTTGACGGCCTCGTCCACGGCATCGGAAAGGAGACCACGGAGTTCGGTCATGTCATCCTCGTCCATCCGGCTGTACATGCTCTGCTTCGCCTTCCGCTCGTTGGCCCATGCCTTGGCCATGCCCGCTGAATCGTCCTCAAAATACATCGTGTTGGTGATGGAAATGTTGAGCGCCACCGCATCCACATCCTGGTTTGTGCCGATGTAGGCAAAGTTCCATCCCTCCTGGTCCTTCAGCCTATCGACCAGCGCCTTGATGTCCGCCCCCGAATACTCGTGAGAGGCGTTTTCCAACCCGTCGGTGATGACGGTGACGGCAGCCGTGGCGTTCCCGTCCGACTGGATCTGCCCCAGCAGCTTGTTCAGGGATATGCCCATGGCATCGAACAGCGGGGTGCAGCAACAAGGACGATACTCCCTGGAGGTCAGCTCCTTCACTTCGTTCACGGGCACATTTTCGTAGATGTAGTGTTTGTCGCAGCTGCAGAAGACGTACAAAGAGACGTAATGTTCCTGTGTTTCGCGGAAGCGTTCCTGTGCGGAACGGATGCCGCCCACGGTTTCGTTGAAGCCGGAGATGGCGGCCCCGGCGATGCTGCTCATAGAGCCGCTCTTGTCCAGAATGACCAGATTATAAACTTTCAGTTTCGAGCCCTGAGGGGCGGGAGTGGAACCCGTCGGCTCCGTCATGCGGTTTTGTTTTTTGAAGTTTTTGAAACGCATAGCTTTAATGTTTTGAATTGATGATAAAATGAATTGATGATAACGTATTGAATTGATGATGTCAAAATTCCAATCTGAAATTGTTCCCCTCCTTGAAGCGGTTGTAATGGTCCTCCAGGAAGGCATATTTGCGGCCCTTGCGTCCTGGTTTCTTTCGCGGAGCGCTGGCATCCGCTTGGTTTGGTTCCGGAGCCGGGGAAGCGAACAGCGCGTCAATGTCCATCTTCCGCATCTCCTGACGGCTTCCGTATGTCGGTGCCGGCTCGCAGACCTGCATACAGGCGTCGAACGTCTCTTCCGGCAGCTCGTACTCCTCCGTCGCCTGTTCCAGGATGCCCGTTTGCAGCATCTTTTTCTCAAAGTTGCGCCGGTCGAAGCGGACACCCAGGATGGACTCGTAGAGGCGTTGCAGTTCCGACATCGTGAAGGCAGGGTCGAGCAGGTCGAACCCGACAGGCTCGAAATGGATGTCCTTGCGGAGCTGCTGTTGCGCTTTTCGGAGGATATAGTCGTGGTCGAAAGCGAGCGGCGGGGCATCCTCTATGGGGAACCAGCGGGCGTTGCTCGCATCGTCGCCGCCGCGCACCTCCGAAGGCCGCACCAGCGCGTAGAAGGCGATGGAGATCACGCGCTCACGCGGGTCGCGGTGCACTCCTGTGAACGCGCCTAACTGCTTGAGCGACTGGATTTGCAGACCCGTCTCCTCCGCCAGCTCGCGCCGTGCGCAGGCCTCGGCCGTCTCGTCCATCTGCAGAAAGCCACCCGGGAACGCCCACGCGCCCTTGAACGGCTCGATGCCGCGCTCCACCAGCAGGATCTCCAACGACCGCCCGCTGAACCCGAAGACCACACAGTCGGTGGCCACGGCAGGATGAGGATATTCGTATGTGTAACTCATCGTCTTTTTTAATTGCGTAAAAACTACGCAAAAATACAATTTTTATAATACGGAACATCCATTTGCGTATTTTTTACGCAAAATTTTTTACATGCTGAATATCAGGAAATTAAATACTAATATTTTGTCTTATCCTTCGTTTTTTATCCAAAATCCACCGCAATCCACAGGCAAATTTCGGAAAAAAAAAGCCATATCGCGCGCGAATCTGTTCAAATCACAACTTGAACGTCACCGGCACCTGGTAGAAGCACCGCACGGGCTTCCCCATGTTTTTTCCGGGTTTCCACTTCGGCATGGACATAACCCCGCGCACCGCCTCCTTATCGCATTCGGGGAAGAGCGGGACTTTCACCTTGGCGTTGGTCACCTGTCCGTCCTTTTCCACCACGAACTCGACCAAGACCGTGCCTGTAATGCCATTATCCTTCGCCACCTGAGGATATTGGATCTCCCTTACCAAAAAGGCTTGCAAGGAATCCATTCCTCCGGGGAATTCAGGCATCTCCTCAGTCAAACCCATCAACGGTGGCTCATCGTAATAATCATCGACTTCCACATCCCCTACATAGTCGTCAGTAACGTCAGTCTCCCCAGAATTGATTTCATCTGTTGAAACACAAAGACCATTTTCCACGATTCGAAGAATTTCTTCTTTCGGAGCGGAGGCGGGTCTGTTGCCGTTGGTTGGCTCGTTTGCCGGTCCGTCGGCCGGTCCAGTGGATGATTCTGCGGGCTGCGACAGCGTGTTGACGGATGCAGGTACCGATTCGCTGCCGGCAGGCGTCGCGGGCGTTTTCGGACTGTGGCACGCGCCCATCATCATAGTGGAGACGGCGATGCCCGCCACGGTGACGGCCTTGCCGAGCGTCCGGCGTTTGGAGAGCTCCCGCTCCAAGTAGCGCACCTCCGATTCGCAATAGGGACACGTACCCCGGCAGTCGCCCTCGTGCATGCATTCGCGCTCCGCCAACGGGATGTCATTCTCTTGTGCGATCTTCCGCCGCACATCTTTCAGGATTTCGCAAGTCCGTTTGCCCTTTTTCATAATGGTTATGGGTTATTGGTTATTGGTTATTGAAGTGGGTAAATGGTTATAGTCTAAGATATAGTCCAAGTAATACAAATGTGCGAAAATACCTTTTTTTAGAAACGCGAGAGCTGGGTGTTTATTGTGTTGTTTGTCATTTCAGCAGCCGCCCTTCGGCTGGTTATATCTTCCGTTCGGCAATTTAAAAGGGTAGATGAGTTCCCCGCAGGTGCAATCGTGGAAGATGTAGATCTGCTCCTCCCACACAGTACGAGCACGTCCTTCGTCAAGACTGCACGGGATGATCTCGCGGCCGCGCGCATTGACATAGCCCAGCCGGTTGTTCGTGTCGTAAACGGCCCAACACGTTTCCGCTGACGAGGAGTTGACGCCCAACCAACTGTAGTAGTAGCGGCTCAGGCGCTTGCCCGTCCGACTGTCCGCGATGGCCCACATCCCCTTTTTGTTGGCGACATACAGCACATTTCCCTCTCGATGGGCACCCCAGCAGGAGAGCAGCTTCCGGCCCTTGCCGTTAAACACCTCCACCTTCCCTGACGGACAGCGGGCAAGGATGACATCGTCACCGTCGGCATCGGCCTCCACGTAGCGCAACGGCACCACCACATTTCCCCACAGATCGACAACGCCGTGGTGCAGCGAATCCGTGGCCACACTCATCAGCGTGGAAGACCAATAATTAGATGCCTCGCTGTAACGCTGCGGAAGTAACTTTCCCATAGGATCCACCAACCGCCATGCATTATCGACATAAACCAAAGGGTATAAGTAAGGGAGATTGTCGTTGTCAAAATGTATGGTCGTGTCCATAGCAACAACACGTCCCGCCGTATCGATGATTTCCACTCGGCCATCCCGCATAACACCATAAAAATAATAGGAATCGCCCAACTCGCCAAGCGCGTTCAGCTCGGTATAGCGATGAGGGATGAGCACCCGGAAATGCGTGTCCATCAATCCCCAAAGCCCAGAGCGGTCCTTCGCTTCAATCAATCCTTTTGTAGAATACAACGGCCTTACCTCCTGATACTCAATAGGCAAAACTATATTGCCGTCATCCGATATCAGGCCTTCAAGACGGGTTCTTCTCTCTTTGATTGACACATAAAAATCATCATAATAGTTGTCGTATGTGTACAATGGACTGATTGGGCGGATCCACTCCCCCTTGAAATCCATCACCCCTTCGTAATCATTCGTGTCTGTAACAATGATTGCATTGTCACCACAAAACAGGTTCTTATAGACCGGGGCCAGCACCTCGCGACCGTTCAGGTCCAACAAACCGCTCAGAATCTGCTTCCGTTTCGTGCGATTGGATGAGGTTTCGCCATTATTGGTAGTTTTCTCTACGGAGTAAATGAGCAGCGGCGATGAGCCGGTTTTGCCGAAGTCGAAGTTTCCAAACTCCGAAAGGTTAAGATAGCGGAAGGGCACCACCGTGTCGCCTTTGCTGTTGACGACCCCGCCGGACCTGTCATCTCCGCAGACCACGAAAAGTCCCCCGCTGTTGGCAATCGGTTTCGGTCTCGCGTCATAGCGGTAAGGGAGTATCGGCCGACCGTTCCAGTCCAATACGCCAAAAAGTCCATTTCGTTTCGCTATGATGTAACCTTCCGGATAGGCCATGTCGTTGTAAGTGAGAAGTTCCTCGTACTCGCAGGGCAGCACGGTTTTCCCCGAGCCGTCGATGAGTCCGAAAAGAGTGTCCTGCCACACGAGCAGCCGTGGGGGAAGGTCTCTTTGAGCATTCAGCCGCACTTCGCGCCCCTCCGACAATACAAACACCGCGATCTGTCCGTTCTCGATGCCGAAGCGGATGGCGGCGGCGAGGGAGTCCTCGGGGAAGAGGCGGGAACTGTCGAAATAGTAGAGACTGTCGGTGGTGTCGAGCCAGCCGCCCACGTAACCGTCGTGGCGGATTGCGTGGCGTACCACCCTGCCGAGCTGTTTGCGGGAGTGACAGCCCTGCGTGGCGGCGTATGCCACGACAACGCCCTCCGTGGGCGACGTCATCGTGGCGACGTCCATCGTGAAGCCATCAGGATGTCGGAGGCTGTACGCCCAAATGCTGTCCGAAACGGCCTTGACACTGCCGCCCACTAACTTGCTGCCGCTGTAGCAGGAGGTCAGGAGCAAGGCGCACGACAGGAGCACCGTCATCGCTATCTTTTTCGGGAACAGAATTCTGTCCATTGTCTAATGTTTGTTTATTAATTTGTCCATTAATCCCAGGGTTGCGGCCTTACCTTGGGCTACCGAGCTCTTGCCCCTCCGGGGCGGCTCAAGGAATACTATTCACCAATCACAATTCACTAATCACTTCCAGATAGAAGCTCACCGGCCGGAACCCGTCGTTGCAGCTGATCATGGCGGAGTGCGGGTTCTTCATCCAGCCGTCGTAGAAATTGCCGCGGCCGGCGGCCAATTCCTGCACGAACCACCGCATCGACTCCCAGGCGCTGCCGCACATTCCCTCGGGCTGCGCGCCGTCGACCGATATCCACGTCTGTCCCTCTTGCACGTCGCACGCGTGCTCGATGGGGTTCTCGAACCGCGCCTGCAAATCGCGGTAGTCCGCCTTCCGTATGGCTGTAATCTTGATGTTCATTTTTACGTTTATTCAGGTCGCAAAGATATAAAATTATTCCCGCAGAACTCGCTGATCACCGCAGATATTTTTAGGTGAAAAATTACACCTTAGAAAGTATACTAAACAATCAACTCTTTCGTTTCTAAAAAAAAGTATCTTTGTACCCGATATTCATCATTCTACATTCTACATTATGAAAAAGGGCAAACGAACCTGCGAAATCCTGAAGGACGTGCGGCGGAAGGTCGCGCAAGAGAATGACATCCCGTTGGTGGAGCGTGAATGCACGCACGAGGGAGACTGTCGCGGTACGTGTCCCTACTGCGAGGCCGAAGTGCGCTACTTGGAGCGGGAGCTATCCAAACGCCGTGCTTTAGGCAAGGCCGTCGCAGTGGCGGGCATTGCCGTTTCCTCCATGATGATGGGTGCGTGCCACAATCCGAAGGCGCCCACGCCGGCCGCTAACAACGAACCCGAACCCGCCGTGGAGGCCAGCACCCAACAAGTTCCGGAAGCAACAGATGGACAAGAAGTTCCACCGCCTCCCGGACAATCCGATCCGTACGTGGCGGACGGTATCATAGAAGAAGTGGGCGAAATACCAGACATCCCGGAAAATTCGTCCGAGTCCTCCCCGAACCGCTGCACACAAATACCTTCACAGCTGGCTGATCCAGATGATTGGGAGACTACCGAGGGGATAGTGGTAGGTGACGTCGAAGACGATGTATATTTCGAGAATTCTCCGATGATGTTCGTAGAGGAGATGCCAGAATTCCCTGGAGGAATAGATTCCTTGCAATCCTTTTTGGCAAGGGAGATTCAATATCCTCAGGTGGCGAAGGATAATGGCATCACGGGCACAGTCTTGGTTGAGTTCGTGGTGGAGAAAGACGGGAGTGTGACCAACGCCAAGGTAAAAGTCCCTCTCTTCCCCGAATGCGATAAGGAGGCATGTCGTGCCGTCATGTCCATGCCGAAATGGAAGCCAGGAAAAAACATGGGGAAACCGGTGCAATGCTATTACCAGGTGCCGGTATCGTTCCGACTTTAATCTCCGCGTATTTCTCGTATCTTCACGAAAAAACATCCCCTATTTCATTCCTTAACGTGGAGTATGCACGAGGCAAGAACCACTCTGATCTCCATTTTACGCGCAGATACGCGCGATACGTGGAGAAAGAATACTCATCCAGAAACAGATCAATTGTCAGATTCGTAATACTCAAATTCTGCAATGGTCTTCATCGTAGTGCTTAGTGTCTGATCCGGATTCCAGCTGTACATAACACATTCTATCGTATTATCAAAACTGTCGTAGAGATAATCCCATCCATACTCCAGCTTGCCGTCTTTGTCGTAACGCCTATTGCGAGCCAATCTGTCCTTCTCATCATACTCATAAATCGTTTCTCCGGATAGTTCTCCGTTATAATAATGCAAAC
>ONQE01000226.1 GCA_900319925.1 uncultured Bacteroidales bacterium
CCGCCCTTCAGGACGCCGGGAGAGGTGCCGGTCACCTTGAACGGGAGCTCGATGGTGATGGGCTTGCCATCGACCACTTCGAGGAAGTCAACGTGCAGCAGTCTGTCGGTGATGGGGTGGAACTGGGTCTCTTGGACGATGGCTCTGCGAACGTCACCGTTGATGTTGACCTCTGCGTAGCGCACCTCGGGGGTGTAGAGCAGGTCTTTGAACTGACGCTCGTCCACCACGAACATTTTCTGATCCTTTCCGCCGTAAATCACGCACGGAATCATGCCCTGATTACGTTGGGCTTTCGCATCTTTTTTCCCTACGTTCTCTCTCAGAGAACCGCTAATAGACACTGATTTCATACTGTTACAATTTTTATTTAAGGTTTTAAATCGGCGGCAAAAATACAAAAAAATCAGATACTTCCGTCTTGTATATGAAAATTTCCTATCTTTGCAGACCTGTTCTCGGTCTTAGCTACTGGGATTGGCGATGGTTGAGTTCTGATTTGAAATTATTTACCCATAAAATAGAGAAAAGATGAAAAAAATGTTTGTCTTTGCCGCTATTCTGGCCGGAGCGGTGTTGTTCACGTCATGCGATAACCTTATTCAGGATCTCGTCAGTGGCTTTACCGGCAAAGCCAAGTCGATTATTGGTTCCACTGAAAACGGGAACACCCCCTTGGAGCATGAATATACTTCAAGTGTCATCGTGTTCGACACGGCGAATCCCCCGAAGTATGCCGTTAGCCTCTCCATGGTGATGGGAATTGAGGAACTGCTGAAAATCTCCTCTGAGGATGAACTCAGGTTTCCGTTTCTGCTCTACCGTTTAGTGGGTGACAGTATCAAAGAGGGTGTTACCTTCATGGTTAACAACACGTTGACCAACGAGGATTTGAAAGATTTCGACTACGAGAGTTTGATTTCCGGGGAGCTTGCCGAGAACCAGTTGGTCGGCATTGCTGTCAGCCCGACGCTGTTCTATGTGATGCACGAGGGTAAGGTCACGCTTTCCGAAGTCACCGACAAGAAGGTGACGGGCACATTCACGGGCACCGCGTATGTGATAGACCTAGATGCCAGCCCGGTGCTCTCGGATGATCTGGTTCCGATGAGCGGCGACTTCTCCAGCCGAGTCACCGACCTGTTGTCGTGGCTTCTCTCGAAATCGGAGAATGTATAATCACTTGGGTGCTTCCCAAAATAAAAGGAGTCGCTGCCGGCGGAACGGTCGCGACTCCTTTTTGTTTGCAGTGCTTTTCCCTTATTTCACAATCTTCACGCCTCTCACGGCCCAGCGGCTGCCGTTGGCGGTGCCGCTGCGGTGGTAGCGTAATGCGATGCGGAACTTCTGGCTCCCGATGGCGCTCAAGTTGAGGCCGTTGCTCATGCCGAAGTCGCTGGGATAGACGTTCAGGTTCGGGTTGAAGGCCGTCCAGTCGCTCTCGTTGAACGCGCCGCCGTTGTAGGTGGTGCTGTAATAGACTTGGTAGTAGGTCGCCGGACTGCCGCCGACGTTGTTTTGGTGGTCGAGGAAGAGCTGGGCGCCGTTCAGGTCCCCGAGGGTCAGCTCGGGCGAAATCAGCCAGTCGTCGCAGTTCTCGTTGGTCGTATTGTGATAGATGAAGTTGTTGCCGCCGTAGGCCTGGAATTTCCACGATTGGTTGTCGGGATACTGCGACCAGCCGCCCGAGACAAGGCTGTTGGCGTCGAACGTGAGGTTGGCCAGCGTCTCCACCTGCGATGCGGACGAGAACTGGATGTCGTCCTTGGTGCGCAGGGTGAGCTGGTAGTCGGAATTGTAGATGCTCAGGATGCCGTAGAGGCAGTATCTTGCAGCCGTCGATCTTCACGAGGCAGTTCACGTTCTCGGCCGTGAGGTCGCCGGTGCCGGTAATCTCTATGGGATTGGCCACCAACGGGTTGTTCAGGTCAGGAAGACCGTCCTTGCTCAGGTAGCGGTCAAGGTCGGCGGGGGCGATGCGGCCCACGGAACCTTGATAGACCCAACCGACCTGGTACTTGTTGTGGTAGTCGCCGACAATGAGCCCGGCGCAGTTGAGATAGACCGTTTGCCCCACGGGGTAGTCGTTGTAGAGGCTGGAGCGGTCGATGGCGATCTCGATGCCGCCGGTCTCGTCCTGGACGGTGAGGTACTTGTAGCAGTTGCCGCCCTCATCGGAGCTCACCACCACGGCCTTGACGATAAACTGCTCGTCGTAGCGGCAAATGGAGTCCTGGGTGCCGTTGCCCAGGGTCGGATGCTTCGCCTTGATGTCGGCGATGGTCTTGTTGGCGGCCGGCCCGTCATACACTGGGGCGGTCAACTCGGGCGCTTCCCAGCGGTTGCAGCCCACCAGCACCATACAGATTGTGATTGCAAAGAGTGTTCTATTTTTCATATTTGTTCCTTTTTTCTTTTATTCTTTGTGTGCCCCACACTGCGCCTTCGGCTTGTGTGGGGTTATTAGCGCTTCTCGCGTTTTGCCCCTCCGGGGCGGCTCGTTGCCCCACATTGCGCTTCGCTTATGTGGGGTTATTAGCGCTTCGCGCGTCTTGCCCCTCCGGGGCTGCTTAAGGAAGTGTTTTTATTGTATATTGAGCATTTTCGTACATGACTAACTGCTAACTACTAACTACTAACTACTAACTGCTAACTGCTCACCGTACCACTCCCGTGATCTTGATGTCAGATAGGTACCAAGCTGACGGGGCGGTGGTGATGTGGAACATCAGGCGGAAGTTGGAGGTTTGGGCGCCTTCGGGGAGTGCGATGCTGAAATTGTTGGAGGTGGTTTGTCCGGCCGCGGCGGAGAGGTCGAACGGAATCCACAGGGTGGTGTTCACGTCGCCGGTGTAGTTGGGGGTGTAAAAGCACATCATGGTGTTGGGGTCGAAGCCTTGCGGGGCGCGGTGCGTGAAGCTCAGCTCGGGTTCGGTGGTATTGTCCAAGTAGATGGCCGGGGAAATCAGGTAGTAGTCCTCGTCCGCCGACGGGTTGACGAAGAAACCGCTGAAGTTGTTGTTGACCATCGTTTGCCACGGGTTGCCGGTGCCGGTCTGGAGCCAACCCTCGTTGAAGGCGTTGCTGTAGTTGACGCTGAAGACGGTTTGCCGTTCCACGGGGGCGGTGAAGCCCACCAGGTCGGCGGGACTGTTGATGACAATCTGCACGTAGTTGTTGTAGCGGGTGAGGATGCCGGTGATATCGCCGGTGCCCAGAGGCAGCGTCTCATTGGCGAAGGTGGCGTAGTTGCTGGTGCGCATCGTGATGGTGGTGCCGTCAGCCATTTTGATGTCGTGGCTGGTGGCCGCGCCCGGATCCGAGAAGGTGGCCAAGCCGCCCTCCACGAAGGTGGCGCCAATCAGACGGACTCTCCGGTTGTAGTTGGTGGCCGGGATGTCGTTGGCGTTCGGGATGGTGGTCATCTCAATGGGGTTGAAACCACCCATCGGCGCACCGTCGGGGAAGAGATAGAGGTAGGTCTTGAACGACGGGATAGCCTGCATGGAGCCGTTGGCCCAGAAGCCGAGCTGCGGCAGCTTGCGGTAGTCGCCGAGCACCAAACCGTCGCACTTCACATAGAGTTTCTGCCCGACTGAGTACTTGTGGTACAGGGCTTTGTTGTCGATTTTGATCTGGATGCCGCCCGTGCTGTCCTCGATATTGAGGTACTTGTAGTTGTTGCCCCATTCATCGGAGGTGGTGACATAGCCGCAGATGATGATGTTGGACCCTATGGGGATGGAGTCGTAGGAGTCCTCCGAGCCGATGGTGTGCATGGCGAGCAGCTCGGCGATGGTGGTGTTGGCCTCGCCGATGAAGGTGGGCATCGGGGCCACGTCGGGCTCCAGGTTGCAGCCGGCGAGGATGGCTGCGATCAGGATTGCTATTATCGTTATCTTTTTCATATTTGGTCGTTTTTCCTTCTTGTGGTCCCCACACTGCGCTTCGCTTGTGTGGGGTTACTTGCACTTCGTGCGTTTTGCCTCTTCGAGGCTGTTTAAGGAAGTATGTTTATAA
>ONQE01000135.1 GCA_900319925.1 uncultured Bacteroidales bacterium
TGATTCTTTTCATAGTGAATGGGGGGGGTATTAATGGGTTGAATGGGGTTAATGGGTTGAATGGGGTTTATGGGGGAAATAGGGGTGATGAGGGGTTAGCCTTCGCGGAAGAAGTCGAGGGCTTCGTAGATTTCTGATTGGGTGGCTGTTTGGTTGATGCGGATGTCGCCCACATTGCCGAGGAGGGTGAAGTTGATGATGCCGGCAGTGTTCTTCTTGTCGTGCGTCATCAGTTCGAAAAGAGTTGGGTAGTCGTTGCAGGTGATGGAGAACGTGCCGTAGTTTTCCTTGATGAAACTCACGCATTGACGCATGGTAGTGGTTGGAAAACCGGTCTTGATGCAACTGAGATAGAGTTCGGGAATCAAGCCCCATGCCACGGCGTAGCCATGCAGGACGGGATGGCGGGTGAGGGCGAAACTCTCGAAGGCATGACCGACGGTGTGTCCGAGATTAAGTGCCTTGCGAATGCCTTTCTCCAATGGGTCTTCCTCTACGATTCTCTCTTTTACGGCTACACTCGTTCCTACCATTTGTCCGAGATGGAGAAGGTCGGGTTGCTGGAGATTGAAGTTGAGCAGTTCGGCTCCGCAGTGGTAATTGACCGACATGACAAAGTGTTTTGGCGTCACATAGTCGATAATCGCCTGGGTCTCAGGCTGTATATTGGCCGTCGTACCCAAGCCGGGCAAGTGAGGATAATTGCGGTTCAACTGCACATCGTTGTAATTGTGATAGGTCGAATAACCGCCGCCCTGCCAAATCATACTGTTGGAGAGATGGTACGTACCGTCGGGGTTCTCCAACGGACAAATGTACAAGTCCACATTGTCCAGAATCCGCATCACGGCGGAATCCGTGGCAGCATTGTTCAGGATATAGTCGGCCAGATGCAGCATCAAATAATAGCCCACCACCTCCGTGCCATGCATCGTCGAAGAGTAGAGGAAGGCCGGCTTGGTGGTCGCCTGCCCCAACGTGTTGCTGATGTGGATGGCAAAGATGGAATGGGGAAGCGTCGGGTGCGGCGTGGTGTCCAGAACAGTGTCAATCCGGCACAAATTGGGGAACGAATCCTGGAAATACTGCAGCAACTGCGTATAAACCTCATAGCTGGGGTATTTGTTCCAGTCGAACATCGCCGTCAGCGTGGTGGCGATATGGCTGCTGTCAACCGTCACCCCGCGAGTCGGATGAAGAATTTCCTCCGGAACGTATTCCCGCACCGACAGTCTGTCTCCTATCATTCCTGAAATACTGTCCATCACAGTCGTAATCTCGGTCATCGTGCCGGAAAACTCCGTTATTGGTCCAATCGCGACGCAGACCGTATCCGAGGGATCGGATTCTTCTTCGTTAACACCGCAATTGTATGTAATGGTGTAGCAGTGGTTTCCCAAGGGGGCGGCGGTATCGGTGTAAGTGGAATCGGCAATATCGGAGGCTATCAGCAGCCCGTCGCGATAGACGTTGACCGTATGACCTGTAGTCACATTGCCATGAATCGAAAGGTCATCCACGCAGAAGATGTACTGGTTGAAGGAGATGCAATGGATGGCGACATACTTCGCTTGTGGTGGGACCAAGAAGGAATATTCCGTCCAGGTGGTCGTGGTGGTAATCGGCTCGCAATGGAGCGGGATGAAGCTGTCGGCATTGCTATCGGTCAGCGAATAAGCCACAACAAACTGTTCGTCAGTAAATTGCGAAGAAAAGCTACGGGCATAGAAGGAGAAGGTGAAGGCTTCCGTGAATTGCAGTTCGGGGCTCACCATCCAATCATCATTATGAATGGTGTAATGGAATGGGCAACCGAAGAACTTGTGACCGGAATGGGCCTGCGAATTGTTGTTGCCCGTGCCGTATATCAGTTCGTCATCCAGCACGATGTAAGCCATCGCCGCCCCTTCGTTCAGAAAGTTCAGTGAGGAGAAACTGGAAGTCGGCTCGCCATCCCCGTCGATGTAGCCCCACCCTACTGTCCCGGGCGTATTGATTGCGCCATACTCGTAAGACTCCACATCATCGGAAATTGTGACCTCCTGTGAACTGTAAGACCCACTCCAAGAGAGCGTTACATCTTCCCCTGCCACTTGCGCAGTCAGTCCTTGCGGAGCATCACAAGGCGAGCTCGGCGGATTCAGCAGGATGCCGGCGGGCATAGTCAAATCATCCATCCACACGCAATCGGAGCCCTTTTTCTCATTCGTGTTCTTGTTGTAGCAGAACTTCAGCACATGGTAACCGGCGGAAACATCACACTGATATTCAGCCCAATCCGCATAGCCCGTCAGCGTGTCCATCGGTTGGCCGTCGAGGTAGAAATAGAAGACCCCTCCGCCGGGTGCGGAGAATATTTTGCGGAAGTAGGAAATCATTCCTCCTTCTGTCAGATAGACAGACAGTTGTAGTATAGAGGCTATATTGTCCTGATAATAGTTCCCGCTCCTGATGCAATACCGACCGTTATGGGCGCCCTCGCTGGTCACCTCCCACAGCGAACGGGTTCCCACGCGCTCCCACTGCAGCGTGGAGAAGTCGCCGCTTTCCCAGTCCTCCACCATCAGCAAAGTGGTGTCCTGGGCGAGCAAGGCCATTACCCCAACGGAAATCAGCATCAATGACAAAAAAAGCTGTTTCAACCGTTCCATTTTTCCACAAATACAATAAGATCACACCATTACAGGATTCTACACGCAGACCGCCTGCAACTCCCGCCCCAGAGCATGCAACGCATTGACAATCTTGCCGCTCTGCGCCGGACGCGGCTTGCTCCTGCCGCAGATATAGTGACCCAGTTGCCGCTCGTTGATGCCTGTCAGACGCGACAATGCCGCCCGAGTCAATATCTTATCATAGCAGTACAGTATGCTCTGGATATCCATCTTGAAGACCAGACTATACGATTGGTCGAACACGGCAGGATATTCCTCCTTATCCTCTTTCGCGCAATCCACGAAAAAGTCGATGCTTTCGCGCACATAATCAATAAAGCCCGAAAAATCACCCGAAAAGGCAACGACCCAGCCCGGCAACAGTTCGCAACTGCCGCTGTATCCTTTCTCCGTTCTTGATGTTGAAATGACTACTTCTTCCATAGCACCGCAAAGATAGTAAAAACACTACGATATTATATATGGCTCAAGAAAAATTATCAACAGAATTATGAACAGAACCGATGTGACACATCAGCACAATGATGACCAGCACAAATCAATATGATTGCCGATGAATTTACTTTATTTTTGGGCGAGCCGGCGCGGAGGTGGCGACGCTTCCCTACCGAGCTTTTGTCCCTACCGGGACATCATTTCATCGCCCTTTCATCGGTTTTCATCGTGTCATCGCATGTTCCCCCTCAACTGCTAACTACTAACTGCTAACTACTAACTGCTAACTGCTTTCCGGCTCGCCGCAACCAACGCCCCGAACACTAACAACCCGTTGACAATCAACAGTTCGTAGCCGAATTTGTAGCCGAAGAGCCACTGCTGGGAGTGCGTGGCGAGGATGTAACAGAAGACCGGGATGCCGATGGCGATGACCGGCACGAGCCAGCGGCGCGACAGCGGAATCTCCCGCTTGGTGAACATGCCGAACGTGAACAAGCCCAAAATCGGACCGTAGGTGTAGGAAGCCACCATGAAGATGATGCGGATGAGCGCGTCGTTGTGGTGCTGCGAGACGATGAGAATCACCGTCAGGAAGAGCATGGAGATGACAAGGTGGACGATTCTGCGGACGTTGATCTGCTGCTTCTCCGTGGGGAAGCGCTTCTCGATGTCGAGCAGGTCGTAGCAAACCGTGGTCGTGAGGGCCGTGAAGGTGCCGTCCGCGCTGGAGAATCCGGCGGAGATGAGTCCGAAGACGAAGACCAACGCCCCGACCTTGCCCAGGTAGTTGAACGCGATCTCCGGATAGATGCGGTCAGTGGGGAACTGGCTGACATCCACACCGTTGTGCTGCGCGAAGACCAGCAACATGCCGCCTAGCAGCAGGAAGAGGATGTTGACCACCACCAAGATGCAGGTGAACGAGAACATGTTGCGCTGCGACTCCCGCAACGACTTGCAAGAGAGGTTCTTCTGCATCATATCCTGATCCAAGCCCGTCATGGAGATGGTGATGAACATGCCGCCAATGACCTGCTTCAGGAAGTAGCTGTTGTTGCGCCAGTCGGTGTTGAAGACGGTGCGGCAGTCGGTGCCGTCCTTGCCCACGGTGGCCATCTGCGCCCATATATCGCTGAAGGAGCCGCCCATGTTGCGCATGATCACCACGATCGTAATAATCAGTGCGCCAATGAGAAACGTAGTTTGCAGCATATCCGTCCACACCACGGTCTTGATGCCGCCGCGGAACGTGTAGAGCAGGATGATGGCAATCATCACGATGGCCGTGGCCCAAATCGGGATGTTCCAGCCATCGAAGACAAAGATCTGCAGCACAAAGATTACCAGATACATACGCAACGCCGAACCCAGCAATCGCGACAGGAAGAAGAACAGTGCGCCCGTCTTGTGCGCCTCGTTGCCGATGCGCTTGCCGAGGTACTCGTAGATGGAGGTCACGTTGAGCCGGTAATAGAGCGGCAACAGCAGCAACCCGATGACGATGTAGCCGAGGATGTAGCCGAAGACCACTCCCAAGTAGGTGAACTGGGTAGTATAAACGTCGCCGGGCACCGACATGAACGTGACACCCGACAACGAACTGCCAATCATGCCGTAAGCCACCACAAACCAGGGTGACTTACGGTTTCCTGTGAAGTAACTCATTTTGTCCGTCTTGCGGGAAGTCAACCCCGTAATCACGAACAGCATCACCACATAAAGGGCGAAGAATGTGAAGATGAAGGTCTGCACTTGTTTGTACTTTTATTTCTTAGAATCAATCAGTCTGCATTATTCTTACCCATCACTTAACTGAGACGTAAGACTTGAGACTTGAGACTTTGAACTTTGACTATGGCTCAGAGCTAACTACTAACTACTAACTACTAACTGCTAACTACTAACTGCTAACTATTTCACGCCGGGTTTTCCGAGCAGACGGAACATATTCTTCTTGTACGCTTCCACGCCGGGTTGGTCGAACGGGTTCACGCCGAGCATGTAACCGCTTACCGCACAGCTCATTTCGAAGAAGTAGATGAGTTCGCCGAGGTGGTACTCGTTGATTTCCGGCACGGTGATGCAGAGGTTCGGCACCTGACCGTCCACGTGTGCGAGGCACGTGCCCTTGCGGGCGATCTGGTTGATTTCGTGGATGGTGCGGTGCTGCAGATAGTTCAGGTTGTCGAGGTTCTCGGCATCCTCGGGGATGTTGACGCGGTGGTGGACCGCATCGATGGCGAGGACGGTCTCGAACATCTGGCGCGTGCCCTCCTGGATGTACTGTCCGAGGGAGTGCAGATCGGTGGAGAAGATGGCGCCGGCGGGGAAGATGCCCTTGTGCTCCTTGCCTTCGCTCTCGCCGAAGAGCTGCTTGAACCATTCGATGAAGTAGAACAGCTGCGGCTCGAAAGAGGCGAGCAGCTCCACTTTCAATCCGCTTTCGTAGAGCAAGTTACGGACGAGGGCGTATTGCAAAATCGGGTTCTGCTCGTATTTCGGGTTCTCGGCCACGAACTTCTGCATGTCGCGGGCGCCTTGCAGCAGCTGGAGGATGTCGAAACCGGCCAATGCGATGGGCAGCAGACCCACGGGGGTGAGCACGGAATAGCGACCGCCCACATCATCGGGAATGACGAAGGTGGGATAACCCTCCTTGTCGGCGAGGGTCTTCAGGGCGCCGCGGGCCTTGTCGGTGATGGCAATGATGCGCGAGGCAGCTTCCTTTTCGCCATATTTGTTGATGATGTTTGATAATTATTCGGATTT
>ONQE01000217.1 GCA_900319925.1 uncultured Bacteroidales bacterium
CCCCACCCCTTAAGGGGCGGGGTGCCCGAAGGGCGGGGCGGGGTATAAGGGAGCCGTAATAAGTAGTTACAGACCCCGCCCCCATCCCCTCCCCTTGAGGGGCGGGGAGAGCGGAGAGGAGAGGTCCGGGGGAGTGCGGTGGGAAGGAGTGGCGGAGGGGGTGCTTTCTGTGATTTCCGTGATTTCCGTGTGACAAAAGCTTGGTGATGTCAGAAGAAATGTGTAACTTTGTCGCGGAATTATGGAAATAACTAAAAACAAGTGATATGAAACGACAGATTCTGACAGTACTGCTGCTTGCTGCCGCTATGGTGGGGCACGCAGAGGACGGCAGCCGGCTGTGGCTGCGCTATGCCGAGGTGAACAAGGCGAAGGTGACGGGACCCGAATGTGTGGCTGCCGACGAGCTGCGCCGCTATTATGACGGGGCCGAGGCCCAGTTGGTGCTCGACCCCAACATGACGGACGACGAGGGGTATATCATCAGCGGGAGCACCATCAAGGCCAAGACGGAAAAGGGCCTGATGTATGGTGCCTATGCCCTGCTGAGGGGCGAGAGTGGCGAGTCGAAGCCGTTTTTCAAGCTGCGCATCCTGAACCATTGGGACAACCTCGACAGCTCGATTGAGCGCGGCTATGCCGGTAAGAGCATCTTCTGGCCCTCGTTCGACCCCAATCATATCAAGGAATACGCACGCGCCAATGCCTCGATAGGCATCAACGGTACGGTGCTCAACAACGTGAACGCCTCGCCGAAGATGTTAGCGAAGGAGAACCTGCTGAAGGTGAAGCAGATTGCCGACATTCTGCGCCCGTACGGCATCCGCGTGTATCTGTCGGTCAACTTCGCCTCGCCGATGGGCTTGGGCGGACTGAAAACAGCCGATCCCTTGGACAAGGGCGTACAGAAGTGGTGGAAGAAAAAGTGCGATGAAATCTACAAAATTGTGCCCGACTTCGGTGGTTTCTTGGTGAAGGCTAACTCAGAGGGACAGCCCGGCCCCGGCGACTATGAACGCTCGCACAGCGAGGGTGCCAACATGCTGGCCGACGCCATTGCCCCCCACGGAGGTATCATCATGTGGCGCTCGTTCGTGTATGGTGCCAAGCATAAGGGCGAGGACCGCGTGAAACAGGCCGTGTCGGAGTTCAAGGAGGACGACGGCAAGTTCCGCGAGAATGTGATCCTGCAGTCGAAGAACGGTCCGTTGGACTTCCAGCCACGCGAACCATACGCCCCCATCTTCGACAATATCCAGAAGACGCCGCAGATGGCAGAGTTGCAGATCACCCAGGAATACCTCGGACAGTCACGCCATCTGGTCTACTTAGCCCCCATGTGGCGCGAGTTCTTCCGCTTCGTGGAGCCAAGCCGGTTAGTAGGTATTGCGGGTGTGGCCAACATAGGCGACGACACCAACTGGTGTGGTCATCATTTCTCGCAGGCCAACTGGTATGCCTTCGGCCGTTTGGCCTGGAATCCTTCGATGAAATCGGAAGAAATTGCAAGTGAGTGGATCAAAGAGACGTTTGGTAAAACCCAGATGGATGAGGCACTCCTCTACATCATGATGCGCAGTCGCGAGGCTTGCGTGAACTACATGATGCCGTTGGGTCTGCACCATATTTTCAAGTTCGACCACCACTACGGCCCACAGCCTGACGGATTCATCAAGTCATACCCCTTGGAGTGGTGCCCCGTGTACTACCACCAGGCCGACAAGAATGGCATCGGCTTCGACCGTACCCACGCCGGCAGCAACGCTACCAGCCAGTATCGCGAGCCATACTGCTCGATGTACGACGACCCAGCTACGTGTCCTGAGAACCTGCTGCTGTGGTTCCACCATCTTCCCTGGAACTACCGCATGAAGGACGGTCGTACGTTGTGGGAGGAGATGCAGCGTCGCTACAACAGCGGTGTGGAGGATGTGGAGGACTTCTGCCGCACGTGGCAGTTGTGCAAGCCCTATATCGACGAACAGCGCTGGCGCGAGGTCGACGAGCGGATGCAGCATCAGTTAGAGAACGCCCGCGAATGGCGCGACGTCTGCTTGAAGTACTTCGGGAGTTTCGTGGGGAAGTGATTTGGTCACACGTGGTCACACGGAAGGTTTAGCTCGACGGCCCGAAGGGGAAAGTCAAATCACGGAAATCACAGAAATTACAGCTTGACGACCCACGCTCGGACTCTCCCCACCCCTTTAAAGGGGCGGGGCTGGGGGCGGGGTGTAAGTAAGTTTATTAAAGACAACAGAAACAACTCAAACAACATATATTTCGCCTACGACAGCAACTGCTGTCTACGGAGTCTGTGAGCGATTTAAGACGTAGCAAAAAGTTGTCTAAGTTGTTTAAGTTGTCTTTAATATAGCAAAATGGAACCTTAAATCTCCAACAATCTTACAGGAAATCTATAATAGTTGATTTTGTGTCTGATTTGTTGGAGATTTAAGGTTCCTTTATT
>ONQE01000159.1 GCA_900319925.1 uncultured Bacteroidales bacterium
CCGTGACCTTGGCTTCCGTGAGGGAGAGCGAGAGGGTGCCGCCGTTCACGGAGTAGGTGATTTCGGTGGGTTCCTCGTAGAGGCACGTCGTCACCGTGTTGGTGTCGCGGTAGGTCGGATTGATGGTGAGCTTAAGGTAGGAGATGGTGTCGATTTCCACACCGTCAACGGTCTTTTTGCCAGGGAACTCGTAGTAGCCGTAGCTGTCCAACTCCTTGCCGGCAATGCAGTTGTTCTCACCGTTGTAATACCAGCAATAGCCGGCCACGTTGTCCTCCCAAGTCTGGCTTTCCGTGAAGGTGCTGTCGCAGATCTCGTCCTCGTGGGGCGGATAGACAATGAGGATGCGGGTGGTGATGCTGTCGCAGCCGTTGCTGCCCGTCACCGTGTCGGTAATCGTGTAGGTTCCGGGTTCGCTCACCGTGAAGGTCTTCCCCGCCAACACTGTGGTATAGTATTGGTTGTCGTCGGTGCAGCCGTAGAAACGGATGTCGCTTCGGTAGGTGTTTCGATATCCATGGCTGGACGTCACCCAATAGGAACCGTTGCTGTAGTAGTAAAGGGACTTGTAGCTGCCACCGGGAGTGTTCGTGTAGCGGAAAGAGGAAGAGCTGCCGCCGTTGTCTGACTCGTCGAGCACCATCACCATCAGGTTGTCCGTGCCGTTGTAGTCGAATGTCTGGTTCAGGAAGAACTCGTTCCATCCTTGGGTAGTGCAGTTCAGCTCGCCGTCATAGACTAAGGTCATGGACGACGGGTTTACCCAGTCGTAATTTCCTGTGAAGTAGTTCTTGTTGGTGTGGGCCAAGTAGATTTTCACATCTGTTTTCGCGGTCATGGCTGCGGTGGAGGCATAGTTGAAGGAGATGGTGCTGATGGGTCCTGCCGCCCCGACCTCCGCAGGCGTGAAGATCTGCTGGGAACAGGAGTAGTTGTAGTAGTGGCTCAACGGGAGGTAAGAGGTGGTGCCGTTAGGATTGCTGATGATGCGGTCTGTGCATTCCGCCATGTTCTGATGGAAGATGTCGGCCCTGCGCACCGTGTCGAACCGCGTCGACGAGGTGTCGATGTGCAGGCTGATCAGGCTGTCACAGCCGAAATCGGTCTGCATCACAATCACAAAGTTGCCGTTGGCCTTGTCGGTGGAGTCGATGGCGATGCCGTAGCCGTCTTCCGCATTCACCCTGATATGCCCGCTTGTGACCGTGATGGTGACATGTTCGTTCTTCTCGTATGGAATCACCGTGGTTTCCTCTTCCAAGCAGAGGTGGAGCTCGTCGTCGGTGTTGTACTCCGGCATCACCGTGAGCTCGTAGAACACCACGGAATCCATCTCCGATCCCTCCACGATTTTGGTGAAGTGGCGTTCGAACACGCCGGATGTCGTTCCCGGATAGAAAGTGGTGTCGTATTTGGTGGGGTCGGGGGTGAATGAGGTCACGATGGGACAGATGGAGTCGTGGAAGATGTTCTCGCAGTCGCCCACCACCTTGAGCAAGAGCGTCACGATGCTGTCGCAGCCGTGGATGGTGTGCGGGTTCAGGCTGAAGGTGTCGTAGCCGTTGGTCACCTGCGAGATGTCGAGGTTGGTGAAGAGGTCGCTTTTCTTGGAGTTGTAGGGCAACGTGTCCTTGCAGACCACCTCGTAGAGGGTGTCGGTCTTGTAGCTTTCATGCACCAGCACGGTGCCGGTGAGCGGGATGGTGTCCTTGCCGAACACCACCACGGCGTCGTAGGTGGTGGTCACCTCGGGACTCACCTCCATGCTGGCGGACTTGGAGCCGTCGGCCAAGTAGGGCTCCACCCAGTAAGCCTCAGCCTCATCACCGAAGTCACGGACAGGACGAATGTAACGTTCCACTGTTCCATCACATCTGGGGATGCCATTATCATTAAAATAGTATTCAATGCCAGTTGTGCTTAGGCTTCTGTAACTATTTCCCCAAGACAAGTACGTGGAGGACCAATAAGCAGAAGTATAACCGCCGTTGCCAAATTTAGTAATACTACCTCCGTAATGTTCAATCCTGCTTTTCAGCAAAGGCATTAGAACATAAATCTTTTGAAGCTTAGCAATGTCGGGAATATACCATCCGTTATAAACCCCATACTCCCTGTCAACAGCCTCTGCGGCAGGTGATTTTCCTGATTCCAACAAAAGTCGGGTGCTTTCTTTCCCAAACCCATCACGATCAGTATATCCACTCGGAGAAGGCCCTGAAATACACAGGGCGTATTTTTGGTCCAAATCGTTTAAAGCCACAACCCAGCCTTTTTTCCCGTTTTCCGGGTTGACATAGCATACAACACCCTTTGTTCCGTCAGGGAACTCATATAGATCTCCCACATGATAAGTTTGTGCAAACACCCCACCCGTTTGGGTAAGTATGGTTAGCACGGTCAATACAACACAACAGGCTGAAAATATTTTATTCCGTTTCATATCTTTATATCTTTCCTATATTATCAAATTGCTATATATGAATTAAAAGGCTATAATAGGTCGTACTGTGTAGGAGCTTTCACTCTTATCGAAACAAGAAACGCGGAAACTTGGGATTGCAATTAATTCGCCGACAAGCACAATGCGATAGTACGTTTTATCAGTTGAGCATTCAGTGGATGTAGCAAAATCCCACGGATACGACAAACTCTCACAATTGATTTTTGTCCGGAGTTTTCCAAAAGTGACATTAAGCTCATCTCTAAAAATGGTAAACATATAATATTCTCCGAGAGCAGGCAAGTACCAACCTTTGTGTTCAGTTCCAGTAGAGCCGGTAAGGTGATCATAGTAATAACAAACATAGGCTGCCGGTGCATTTTCCTGGAATCCGCCGGGCAAAGCCTCGGCATGTTCTTTAATGGAAAGGGTGTTTTCCATCCCGTTCATCGCGAAGGAATAAAAATTTGTGACGTTGTTTGTATCCATCGCATCCACATTAGAGTTATATAATTTAGGAGTCCATTGGCCATAAGAAGTAGCCCATTTCATTCCGGTTCCGGCATTCCACAAGGAGACGGCCAATCCATGGAAACCTGTAGAATCCACATAAAACACAACCCCCTTGGCCACCTTGTCACTGGCAAGGAACGAATCCACCTTCATAAAGCTGCCGTCATCGCACCACACATCGCCGATAGCGATAGCAGGGGGAATCAAATCGTCATGGAAACTGATATCTGGGGTAGTCACGCTCACACCAATTCGGGCGGTGTCACCACGGCAGATTTCGTTGTTGTAAGTATCCACCTGCAGCACGATAAAGTCGAGGATGTCCAAGCTGTCGCAGCCGTCGGGCAGGCCTGTGCGCTTGGAGTAGCGTCCCGTTGTCGTATAAACACGGCCGTCGGTCGGCCAAACATATCCGCCGGTTTGCCCAATGATGAGGTTCGTGGTGACCACGGTGGTATCGTGGTGTACCGGCGGGTTCACGGTGAGGATGAACGTCACAGTGGAGTCGCAGCCGTGCATGTCCGCACCGGGAATAGTGTTTGTGTAGGTGTATGTGCCGGCTTTGCGCAGGTTCTTGTTCAATATGGAAAGATCAGCCACAACGTTTGGCACCACGTGATATGGGTCGTCATAGATGTTGGTCTGGCTTTGGCATACCTCGTCGCGGAGCACCACTTCGTTTTTCTTATACACATCGGCGATGGACATGCCAGGCGAGTGCTCCACGATGGCATTCCAGCCTGCATCCGGTTTCATGCCGGGCATGAAGAAAAGGGTGAGCGCGTTGCCGTTGGAAGAGATGACGCCGGGATTCGGACTGCCGGCGGTGAGGTCATAAAGCACCGAGTCCACATTCAAGGCCGTGCCGTTGATCACGAACAGGTGCGCCGTTTCCGAGAGGTTCAGCTCCTCGAAGTGGATGGTCACGGGCTTGCCGTCGGTGGTGGTGTAGGTGTGGCGCACGTTGGTGCCCGTCGAATAATTGCCGGTGGCGCCGCCGTCGTCATACACCCGGAACACCTGGCCGCAAGCTATCTCAGTAGTGCCGTTCGCGAAATTCACCGAATTGGTGGGAAGACCGTAAACCGTGGGACAGAAACCTTCCTTTTCGATGGCCACGAACACTTCGGCGTGGTGCGTGAGCGCAAGGGTGTCGTAATAGGACCACGTGTTCGCATCTGTCACCACGTCAGTCTTGATCAGGTTCGTCAGCTCGTAGTCGGTGTACCAACGGAGGGTGTATGGCGGCTCCATGGTGGATTTCGCCAGGAACTGGGCATCGCTGCCGTAACAGACTGTGTCGCGCGAACCGAGCAGTGTGCAGATATCCACGATGTTGGTCTTCATATAAATATATATGGTGTCGTGCTCGTCCGCGATGGTGTAGTCGCAGTTGCCGTCGTCCACGCTCAGCGGATAGATTTTGGCGTTCGTGTAGGTGATGTAATCGTCATCTTGCGCCACGCCGGAGGCTGTGCTGTAGGTGCGGGTCTCAATGCCGTTACCATTTTCGAAGGCAACGGTGAACGTGAGCGGTTCGTCTGTCGGACTCGTCGGGGTGAAGCTGAGGTGCGCCTCCTCGCCGGGACAGATCGTCATGGTCTGG
>ONQE01000252.1 GCA_900319925.1 uncultured Bacteroidales bacterium
CCTTCGTGTTCTGCATTGGGAACAAGTTGGCGGTGATGGTAATGGACTGCGACGCCGATGTGCGCAGCTTGAAGTCCTCATGCTGCTCCTTGCCGGTACAGAGTATCGTAAGCGAGGTGGAAAACGGCGTGACGTATTCCGGCGCGAGAAACTCCGTGAAGTCCTTGTTGATGACGTCGGAATCCTGAAGGTTCATCAACGTGTAGAAGAACATGTTGGACGAGAGGATGATGCCCCTGCGGCTGAGTTCGAGCTTGAGCACAAACGAATCCATTGCCTTTGTAAGAGTCTTCATCTCCATCTCACGTTCTTCGATATATTTCTGTTTTTCAGCGAGTTCACGCTCCTTTTCGTTCTGTTTGTCCATCTGGCGGTTGATTTCGCGCTCTTGGAGGCGAAGCTGACGCTCCATCACCTTGGTATCGGAAATATCCATGCCGATGTTGATGATTTTGAGCACGTTGCCCTTGTCGTCGGTGATTGGCGAGAAGGTCTCCGACATCCATATCGTCTTTTGCTTGGTGTTGATGGATTCCACGAGGCTTCGCGACTGTCCGTGGCGCAGGTCTTCCCAAAACTTGCGGTAATTCTTGTCGTTGGGCTTGAAAGACGAAATGTCGGCGTGGTTGCGTCCCACGAGGTCGTCTTCGGATACCTGCAAGAGGTCCAACATTCGCGAATTGACATGGAGTATCGTGCCGTCCTTGTCGTATTGCGTAACGAGCGAGGTAGAATCCACAGCACGGAACAGACCGCGCATCTCGGAGTCCTTGCTCTCAGCCTCTTCTTTCAGGCGGCGCATCTCTTGAAGGTTGCGGCGCATCTCCACTTCCTGGATTTTCATAAGTTTAGATTGCTCCTGGCTTCTCTGCAAAAGGGTTTCGGTTCTTTCACTAATTTTCAAGCCAGAAATTGCCGAGGCGATACTTTCCGCAATGCGGGAGAGGAATGTCACCTGATATTCCTCAAACATCTTGAATGATGCAAGCTCCAGCATACCGCTGTTTTTTTGGTTGAAGATGAGCGGCACGATGATGAGGTTGTTAGGCTGAGCGTCGCCAAGTCCGCTAACAATCTTGATGTATCCCGGCGGCAGGTCGGTGAGGTTGATGACGCGGTTTTCGTGGTAGGCGCGGCCAAGCAGACCGTCGTCCACGGGGATATCCAGACCCCGGTGTTTATGAATGTGGGAACCTGCGCTGCCATTAAGGGCGCAGTTTCCACGGAGGATTTACAGGGCTTAAAGATGAAGAAAAAGAGATGCCCTTGTTGATCCAGTCGCTGTGCTCAATCTCCACCTTGCGGCTCTTGTCGCTGGTCTCCTTGTCGGCGAGTTTTTCTTGGAGTTGCAACAGGAGGTCGCCCTCGAAATCCTTGCCGCGCTCTATGCCCACATTGGCGTCAAAACCACCGCTGATGAGTTTTTCGAGGCAGTCGATGCGATTGTGCTGATTGTCGATGATTTCATTAATCACATGCTCCATATCCACAAGCTCCTGCGGCTCAAATTTGGACACCAACCTCGACGAATGTTTCTTGGGCACTTTGCCCTCCGCCACCTGATAGATGAAGTAGCGCACCTTGTTGAACAATTTTGCCGAAAACCAGTTGGAGAGCAGCACAATGGACGTTGCCAACGCCCAAAACAACACAAAAATCAAGACAATCACGACCTTGCGCATCGTTGTCAGCCCCATCTCGTCCACGGGGCAGCACGCGCCAATGTATACGTCAAACTCCTTGATGTAAGCCGCCTTCTGGCAGATTTGGAAATCTTTTTCGGGCATCTTGTAGACGGTGGTCTCAATGTGGGGCCTTTCCAGGAAGAGCACGATGCGCTGGCTGTTCCAGTCCTTTGGCACGTAGACGCTGCGGCTGTACCAGGCAGCACCGACGTAATGGCGATTGGGGGTGAGGAAGAAGGGGAACTTCATCTGACCCTCAACGCGGTATTTCTCCATATAGGGGTTGAAGTAGAAGCTGGAGTCGTAGAGCGACCCCGTCCATTGGGTGCGGGTGCTCAGTTGGTCTCCCTTGTCGTTGGTCAGCATCGAGCCGGGCAGCATCACATATTCTGTTGATGCGGTGGTAGGCGGCTGGTTGCCGTCATGAGTCGGCTGCACGTCGGTGGTGGAGAACTCCCACGGCCCTGCCAGCGACACCACCTGCTGGCCGCGCATGATTAATGGCAGGCAGGCCAATGCTGCCACTATAATGATGAGCACAATGGCCTTCACTATGCAGCTGGTAACCTTTCTCACAATGTAAAAAGCCACAACGATTGCCACCAGGACGAGGGCGTAGGGCATCCAGTTATCCATATATTCTACTGTTGAACAGTTAAATTGGCTTTTAGCTGGTACTTGGCTAGGTTTGCGCAAAAGTTTATTGTTAAGTAAAAAGGTCTTTTGAAACGATTGAGAATTTAATTTTTGT
>ONQE01000077.1 GCA_900319925.1 uncultured Bacteroidales bacterium
TAAACACTATAAAGGAACTGTCCAAGACTGTCGTAAACAGCCTCTTGGCGAAATTTGCCATCGGTGGTGTATCTGGAAGTGAAGCGACCCGACGAATCGTATGAGTAACGCTCGATGAGCGTGTCCCCATCCCAATCAAAACTTTCTCCTACAGTCATAGACTCCATCAACTGTCCCTTTCTGTTAAAAGTGAGGAAAGTTTGAGTGGAATAGTGCACAGCCCTATCCTTCGTAATAACAAGATTCGAATAGGCAATGGATTTCACTGGTCCGTGCAATCCTCTCTCCGACAAGGACTTTGGAAAGTGTTCAACACCATATATGTTGATTTGGGCTGAAATCCGTCCCACCAGACACAACGACAAAAGAAGCAAGAAAGTGGCAATCTTCTTGCAAGTATTATGATGTATGACAACGCGGCGAGACAGCATGACAATTCGATAAAAAATATGAACGCAAAAATACTAAAAAACTGTAACATGTTGAATCATCTGCATCATATATAGAAATAATGACTACTTTTGCAACCGAAATATGGAATCATTATGATGAACCTTCGAACATTGCGACTACTCATACTATTGGCAATCTGCAGTTTATGCATACACCTGAACGCGCAGACGGATTCAGTGTACGATGGGACCGTGCACTATTTCTGGACGGGAGACGGCAATCACGTGCGTTACGGACTGATGGACACCACCGGAAACGTCATCTGCCGGCCGAGCTTTAGCCAAATCGGAGTTCCATACTTTGATCTCAAGTCCGAACCGGTTCCCGCAGCCAAGGGACGGAAGTGGGGTTTCATCAACACGAAAGGCGAATGGGTCGTCCTCCCACAGTTTGAATACGCCGGTTATTTCCACAATGGACTCGCCAAGGTCATTGTCAAGGGCAAAACCGGCTACATCCGGCAGGACGGCACCATGGCCATTGAGCCCCAGTTTGAAGAGGGGGATGATTTCCTTGATACCATTACCGTAGTAAGGGGATATTTCCAAAACAAATTTCAAAATCTATACATAAACACTTGTGGAAAAATCCTTTGGGAAGAGAAATTCTGCTTTGCCTGGCCATTTCAGGACGGTATTGCGGAAGGGAGCACATGTAAATTTAACGAAGGGGAAGAAAAATTATGGGGTGCCATTGATGCGAATGGCGAATACCTTTTCACACCACAATTCAAGTCTCCACCGCAATTCCTCAACAAAAACGCGGCTTTGGTAGAAACGGACAGTCTTTGGGGAATCATCAGCGTTGACGGACATTGGATTGTGCCACCGAAATATAATGTTGGCTACCGTGCATGGGCGGGCGACCTCGCATGGGTTTTGACAGAGAATGACGACAAATGGAGCCTGATCGGCAGCGACGGAAAAGTCATCACAGAGCAGAAATTCGACGAAACGGATGCCTTCTACGAAGGACTTGCCGCTGTGAAGATCGGCGACCGTTACGCCTTCATCGATACAACGGGAACTGTGGTGTTTACGCTGGATCCGGAATACTATCCATTGCATTTCTCCGACGGGCTGGCACTAGTTGTCCAAACCGTTGACAGTACAGACAGATGGGGTTATATCAACAAAAAGGGTGAGTGGGTCATTCCGCCGCACTTCTCTGACGCGGACCATTTCTACGGAGGACTCGCATACGTGATTCTGAGCGACGACCCGAAAGACAGAAGGTCCGGCTACATCAACCACCGCGGCCAGGTCGTCTGGCAGTTCAAAGACAAGTATCCGGTAGAGATTTTGCGGTTTTAGCAGGCACGCACTTTTTTCGTGATCCGCGGAGATAAACAAAAAAAGGGAGCAGGTCCAATCCCGCTCCCAACTACTAACTACTAACTTCTAACTACTCACTCATGATGATGTCCAGCATCGCGTTCGCAGAGTCGGCAATACGTGTGCCGGGACCGAAGATAGCGGCGACACCGCAGTCGTACAGGAACTGGTAGTCCTGCGGGGGAATCACACCGCCCACGGTGATGATGATGTCCTCGCGGCCGAGCTTCTTGAGCTCTTCGATGACCTGCGGGACCAACGTCTTGTGACCAGCGGCCAGTGAGGAGACACCCAAGAAGTGCACGTCGTTCTCCACAGCCTGCTTGGCGGCCTCTTCGGGAGTCTGGAACAAGGGACCCATATCGACGTCGAAACCGATGTCGGCATAGCCGGTGGCGACCACCTTGGCGCCGCGGTCGTGACCGTCCTGACCCATCTTGGCAATCATGATACGCGGGCGACGGCCCTCTTTCTTGGCAAATTCGTTGCAACGCTCGCAAGCCCGTTTGAAGGCGGCGTTGTCTTGTTGTTCTTTACTGTACACGCCTGAAATTAAGTTGATTTTTGCTTTGTAACGTCCATAGACTTTCTCCAACGCCATGGAAATCTCACCCAAGGAAGCACGCACTCTCGCGGCCTTGATGGAGAGGTCGAGCAGGTTGCCGTTGCCGGTCTTGGCGCACTCGGTGAGGGCTTCCAAAGCGGCCTGCACATCCTCCTCGTTACGATTTGCGCGAAGCTCGGCCAGACGCTTGATCTGCGCCTCGCGGACCGTCGTGTTATCGACCTCCAAGGTCTCGATCGGGGACTCCTTGTCGAGTTTGTACTTGCTGACGCCGATGATGGACTCCTTGCCGGAGTCGATACGGGCCTGCTTGCGGGCGGAAGCCTCCTCGATACGCATCTTCGGGATGCCGGTCTCGATGGCCTTGGCCATGCCGCCGAGCGATTCCACCTCCTGAATGTGCTCCCAGGCGCGGTGCGCGATCTGGTGCGTGAGGCTTTCGATATAGTAGGAACCGGCCCACGGGTCGATGGAACGGCACACTTGCGTCTCTTCCTGAATGTAAATCTGCGTGTTACGGGCGATACGGGCCGAGAAGTCGGTCGGCAGCGCGATGGCCTCGTCCAATGCGTTGGTGTGCAGCGACTGGGTGTGTCCCAATGCGGCGCCCATAGCCTCGACGCAGGTACGGCAGACATTGTTGAACGGATCCTGCTCGGTGAGCGACCAACCGGAAGTCTGGCAGTGCGTGCGCAACGCCATGGACTTCGGGTTCTGCGGGTTGAACTGCTTCACGATCTTGGCCCACAGCATACGGGCGGCGCGCATCTTCGCGATCTCCATGAAGTGGTTCATACCCACGGCCCAGAAGAATGACAGACGCGGCGCGAACTCATCGACGCTCATGCCCGCGTTCACACCGGCGCGGAGGTACTCCAAACCGTCGGCCAGCGTGTAAGCCAGCTCAATGTCGTCGGTGGCACCGGCCTCCTGCATGTGGTAGCCGGAGATGGAGATGGAGTTGAACTTCGGCATGTTCTTGGCCGTGAACTCGAAGATGTCGGCGATGATTTTCATGGAGTGTGCCGGCGGGTAAATGTAGGTGTTACGCACCATGAACTCCTTGAGGATATCGTTCTGGATGGTGCCCGACAGCTGGTCGAGCGTGGCTCCCTGCTCCTCGGCAGCGATGATGTAGAACGCCAGGATCGGCAGCACGGCACCGTTCATCGTCATGGAGACGGACATCTTGTCCAACGGAATCTGGTCGAAGAGGATCTTCATGTCGAGGATGGAGTCGATGGCGACACCGGCTTTACCGACATCACCGACCACGCGCGGGTGATCGGAGTCGTAGCCGCGGTGCGTGGCGAGGTCGAAGGCCACGGACAGCCCCTTCTGACCGGCGGCGAGGTTGCGGCGGTAGAAGGCGTTGGACTCTTCGGCGGTGGAGAAACCGGCATACTGACGGATGGTCCACGGGCGGAACACGTACATCATCGAGTAGGGTCCGCGCAGATACGGCGGGATACCCGAGGCGTAGTTCAGGTGCTCCATACCGAGGAGGTCGTCCGCGCCGTACACCTGCTTGACAGGGATCTGCTCGGAGGTCATCCAGTTGGAAATGATGTTGTTATCTTTCTCCCACTGACGGAAATCCGTCGGGTTTTGCGGGAGCTTCTTGAAGTCGATATTGCTGAAATCAGGACGCATATTAACTTTTTTCTTTTGATATTAATGAGGCTGCAAAAGTACAAAAAATATTCGCTTGCGCACTGATTTTTTTCTTCGGGCACCTCAGTCCACCATTCACCATTCACTATTCACTATTCACAAACCACTGTTCACTATTCACCGTTCACTATTCACAAATCACCATTCACAAAAAAATGTACTTTTGCCGTTTCAAATTTTAAACAGCAAAACCCTATGGTTACAGTTTTTACCCTCATCGGATATTTCATCATCCCAGTCCTTATCATCTTGTTGTTCAACAAGTACAGATGGGCAAGAAGCATCGGCACCGTCATTATGGCGTATGCCGTGGGCATCATCGCGGCGTTGATCGGATTCCTGCCCACGGGTACGGAACCCGGCACGGAAGCCCTCGAGTCGATGCAGAAGACACTGATGAACGTCGCGGTGCCTTTGGCCATTCCGCTGATGCTCTTCAACTCGGATTTCAAACTGTGGACGAAGTCGCTTCCGAAGACCATGGCGGTGCTCATCGGCGGTCTGGTCTCCATCCTGATTGCCGTGGTGTCGGGCTATTTCCTCTTCCGCAACGCCGGCATCCCGCAGTTCGACCGTGTGGCGGCCATGATGACCGGCATCTACACCGGCGGCACCATGAACTTCTCCGCCCTCGGCAACATGTTGGAGGTCGACCCCTCGCTCATCACCATGACGCTGACCTTCGAGGAGATCGCCACACTTCCGTTCATCGTCTTCATCGTGGCCGGCGGCTACAAGGTGTTCCGCAAGCTGCTGCCCGCCCAGGCGGATGGCGCCGCCGCCGAAACGGAAGAGGCCTTTAAGACTGAAAGTTTCGAAAACTACAAGGGGATGCTGCAGCCCAAGACCTTCGGGCGCATGATGCTCGGGTTTCTGCTCTCCCTCGGGATGCTGGCCGTCGGCGCGGGACTCTCGCTGCTCATCACCCACAAGCTCAACGAGCTCATCGTCATCCTGACGATCACCACCCTCGCCATCGCCGCCTCCTTCAGCCCGAAGGTGCGCGCCCTGCCCAAGACCTTCGAGCTGGGCATGTTCTTCATCTTGATATTCAGCATCGTGGTGGCCTCCAAGTTCGACATCCACCACATCAAAGGTTCCCTGCAAATCCTTTGGTTTATCGTCTATGTGATGCTCACTTCCATCGTGCTGCACCTCATCATCTGCAAGATTTTCAAGGTGGAGGGCGACCTTTTCACCGTGGGCCACATCAGTCTGCTTTGCTCGCCGCCGTTCGTGCCACCCATCGTGGAGGCCTTGGGCAACCGCAAAGTGCTCCTCAGCGGCATCGTCATCGGTCTGGCCGGTTACGCCGCGGGCAACTATCTGGGGGTGCTGATCGCGTGGATGCTGGGAGCGTTTTAATGTAGTTAGTAGTTAGCAGTTAGTAGTTAGGGGTTCCGCCGCCTAGCATGTACAATGGCTAGTTGGGACCCCCTCGCTTACGAACATACGTTCATGGGCCAACGCATATATTCTCATAAGCCAACGCATATATTCTCATAAGCCAACGCATATATTCTCATAAGCCAACGCATATATTCTCATGGGCCAACGCATATATTCTCATAGACCGATGAGAATATACTCCTGGGTCGGCGAGTCACTTTCCCTTTCGGATGGGTTCGCAGGTGAGCCCAACCCCCAGTTTCTTGAAAATCTTGTGGTCCACCTCGCTGAGCATGACGGTGGTATGCACCTGGCAGCCATCCAATTGCGGCAGGCAGGCCAATGCCTTGCGACAGTTCTCGTCGTTGAGGCTGAGCATGGAGAGCGCCACCAAAACCTCGTCGGTGTGCAGGCGCGGGTTGTGACCGTGCAGCAGGTTGACCTTGGTGCGCTGGATGGGCTCGATCATGGCCTGCGGGATCAGCTTGACCTCGTGGTCGATGCCCGCCAGATGCTTCGTGGCGTTGAGCAACAGCGCGGCACTCGGTCCCAACAGCGTGCTGGTCTGGGCGGTGATGATGGTGCCGTCGGCGAGCTCGATGGCAGACGAGGCCACCCCGCTCTCCTCCTTCCGCTTGCGCGCCGCCGTGATGGTCTTGCGATCCTCCACGGTGATCTGTGCCCGCTTGATGAGCAACGATATCTTGTTGACTTCCTGTTCAGTAGCCTTTCCGTCCACCACATTGCACAGCGCAGTGAAGTATCGGCGGATAATCTCGTCTTTGGAGGCCTCGCAGCAGGCCGCGTCGTCGGAGATGCAGTAGCCGGCCATGTTCACGCCCATGTCGGTGGGCGACTTGTAGGGATTCTCGCCGTAGATGCCCTCGAAAATGGCATTGAGTACCGGGAAAATCTCCACGTCACGGTTGTAGTTGACCGCCATCTTGCCGTACGCCTCCAAATGGAACGGGTCGATCATGTTGACGTCGTCGAGGTCGGCGGTGGCGGCCTCGTAGGCGATGTTGACGGGGTGCTTCAGCGAGAGGTTCCAGATGGGGAAGGTCTCGAACTTGGCGTACCCGGCCTTCACGCCGCGCTCGTTCTCCTGATAGAGCTGGCTCAGACAGACGGCCATCTTGCCGCTGCCTGGACCGGGCGCCGTCACGACCACCAACGGACGGGTGGTCTCCACGTATTCGTTGCGGCCGAAGCCGTCGGGCGAGTCAATGAGATCGACATTGGTAGGATAACCCTCTATGAGATAATGGTAATAGACCTTGATGCCCATGCGCTCCAAACGCTGGCGATAGGCCATCGCGCTGGCCTGGCCGTTGTAGTGTGTGATCACCACGCCGCTGACCAGAAAGCCGCGGGCGATGAAGATGTCGCGCAGACGCAGCACATCCTCGTCGTAGGTGATGCCCAAGTCGCCGCGCACCTTGTTCTTTTCGATATCCACGGCGCTGATAACGATGATGATCTCCGCATCGTCCTGCAGTTGGGTGAGCATACGAAGCTTGCTGTCCGGCTGGAACCCAGGCAACACACGGCTGGCGTGGAAGTCGTCATACAGCTTCCCGCCGAATTCCAGGTATAGTTTGTGACCGAATTGAGCGATGCGCTCCTTGATGTGTTCCGATTGGATTTTCAGATACTTCCCGTTATCAAAACCGATTTTCATATCATTACTGGTTTAAAATACGGGATGCAAAAATAGGATTTTTTTGAACACTCCGTCAACGGAAATGAAAAATTTCTACTTTTGCGCATAAAACCAAATCATCATGAACCTCGAAGAATTCCGTGAATATTGCCTCTCGTTGGGCGAGGTGGAGGAAAAGCTGCCCTTCGCGAAGATGCCCGGCGGCGAGTCCGTGCTGGTGTTCTACGTCAGCGGGCACACCTTCTGCTACTGCGACCTCAACGACCTCAGAGTGGTGGTGAAATGCCCGCCCGAGCGCATCCCCGAACTGCTCGACACCGCCGGGGGCGTGACACCCCCCGACAGCCACTTCAGCGTCAAGTACTGGATCGGCATCCACCTGCCGACCATCCACGACGAACTGCTCAAAGAGCTGGTCGCAGGATCGTTCGAGATAGTGAAGGGGAAGTATGCGAAGAAGCGGAAATAACACATTTTTCTCGCCGCTACCGGCAAAAATAGTATCTTTGCCGCGAATTTTCATTAAAACTCGCCTCCAGATAATTTCACCTCGATATGAAACAGATTCTTACAGTAACGCTCGCTGTTGCCATGCTTTTCGCCGCATGCCAGAAAAAAAAGGGACAGAGTCCTAACGTGGTGTACGATACCGTCACCGTCGTAACAACCACCGACGACCTCAACGCCGTGGTTGAGAATGCCGGTGTCGGGGCGGATTTCGTCATGCTGTCGGAGGCCATTCCCGACGCTATCCTGGAGATCCGCTACTACAGCACCTACAACTTCGTGGGGGCTCGCGTGGACGGCTACTTGGAGCCGGTCGCGCTGATGACCCGCCGCGCCGCCGACAGTCTCCGCGCCGTGAGCGACGAACTGCTGAAGATGGGCTACCGCCTCAAGATCTACGACGCCTACCGTCCGCAGATGGCCGTCGATCATTTCGTGCGCTGGGCCGCCGACGTTTCCGACACGCTCATGAAGCCCTACTTCTACCCCAAAGTGCCCCGCAACAGACTCTTTGAACTCGGCTACATCTCCAAACGGAGCGGACACACGCGCGGTTCCACGGTCGATCTGACCCTTTTCGACATGCGCACGGAGAAGGAGGTCGATATGGGCGGCACCTTCGACTGGTTCGGCGAGGAGAGCCATCCCAACTTCGGCGGCGACCCCGCGACCGGGAAATACAGGCCCAACGAGAAAATCACCGAGGAGCAGTTCCACAACCGCATGATCCTGCGCAACGCGATGATGCACCACGGTTTCAAACCCATCGGCACCGAATGGTGGCACTTCACCCTGAGAAACGAGCCATACCCCAACACGTATTTCACGTTCCCGGTGAAAACGTTGTAAGGGTTATGGCGTTACTCGGTTAGAGGGTTGGCGTTTATGCCGATGGTTGAGGCGGCATGAGGAATCGAAATTCATTTCGCATTTGCCGTCATCGGCAAAAAAGTCGTATCTTTGCCGCGGTTTTCATTAGATTCTTGCCGATAGTATGGAATACATCTCAGTCACCCGGTTTGCCGAGAAATACGGCATCAGCGAGCGGACCGCCCGTCATTATTGCGCCACGGGGAAAATCGACGGCGCGTTCCTGACGGGTAAAACCTGGAATATTCCCGCCGATGCCGACTTGCCACGCAAAGGCAAACAGCGTATCTCGCCATTGCTGCAACGCTTACGCGACGAGAAGGAAACGAAACTGAAAGGCGGAATTTACCATCGCACGCAAATCGATCTGACCTACAACTCCAACCATATCGAAGGCTCCAAGCTGACCAAGGAGCAAACCCGCTATATTTTTGAAACCAACACTCTTGGCATTACCACCGAGAGCACCCGCATCGACGACATCATGGAAACCGTCAACCACTTCCGCTGCATTGACTACATCATCGACCATGCTACCGACAAAATCATGGAAAGCCACCTGAAGCAGCTGCACCGGATATTGAAAACCAACACTTCCGACAGTAGAAAGTCGTGGTTTGCAGTGGGCGAGTACAAACGGTTGCCCAACGAGGTGGGCGGCGAGGAAACGACACAGCCCGAAGATGTCCATAAGCATATCAAAACTTTGCTGTCGGAATACAACTCCCTCAACGAGGTGCAATTCGACGACATCCTGAATTTCCATGTGCAGTTTGAGCGCATCCATCCTTTTCAAGACGGCAACGGTCGTGTCGGGCGGCTGCTGATGTTCTGGCAATGCCTGCAAAGCAAGCACGTTCCGTTCATCATCACCGAGGAGCTGCGCCTGTTCTATTACCGAGGCTTACAACATTGGGGGCACCTCAACGACTACCTGCGAGACACCTGCCTGACAGCGCAAGACCAATACAAGGCATTGCTGGAGTATTTCAAAATAAAGTGCTAAAAGTGTATTTTTGCTCGCTCTAATTCTATATTATGAAACGACGTAAAATTCTTATTATATCAGCATTCTTAGCCTTGCTCATCGCTGTCATAGCAGAAGTTATGATGTACTTATCCGCTATGGTTGACGGCAAATACGCTTTAACTGAAGCGACTTACACTACTCACATCAACAATTTTACTATTGCACTCATTATAAGCAATATAGTTATTTCGGGTTTGTTGGCATGGATTGTCAAACTATTGAAACGGTAAACCTACTCACTAATCCACTAGGAAGTCTGCGATGGAATCAATATCTTTTTCAGCAGTTTCTTAACTTTAACATTGCATGTTTTCATATTACAAACCATTCAATTTGCGAAAATACTTTTTTTCCGGTCATAAAACAAACTCACCCTGAAAGAACTTCCTTGCTGCTACTCTATCCACGTCGAGACAACCTTCGCGACCCGCCATTCACCCTGCTCTTTCAGCAATGTGGCCTGGTAACCGACAAACCGATAATAGTACAGAACCACCGCGCGCTGAAGTTGGGAGTCAAGAATAATTCCCCGACGAACCAAAGCCATCCAGCTGAGAAAATCCGAACGTATCCCACTTTCGTACCCCGGCATTAACTCTCGTAATTTGTTAGGATCTCGACTATTACCGGGCTTTTCCATGAACTTATCCAACAACACACGATATTCCGGAGTTAAATAGACCACTTTCTTTCCCTCAAAATGCACATTCGGGCAAAACCGGATGGCAGAATCGATCCGTCGCGACGGCACATACTCAAAACGAGGAAAACTTGGATATTCATATCGGGGTCTATACTCAAAAGTGTCACGAATCACCTCCTCCAAATCAATCCACGGGTGCTCAAGCTTATATTCCCGCGCACGAGTCACAAGAAAAGAGTCTCGTTCTGCTCTGGTGTAAGGAATCCCATCCGCCACCCGAACCTCCCAAAGGGTTCCTTGCACAATATAAAACGGCTTGTTCATAAAGAGAGTCGTATCCTCACCGTAAACAGAATCCGTAAGCAACTCCAGCTGCATCGGCTGGTAGAAGGCCTTGAACACGCGATAGGCTTCCGCAACCGTGTCGTTGGTCACCTCCGCCTCGTTCTGGGGTATCTCATCGGCCCAGTTTTCAAAAAACTGCTGTAAGGTCTCCACAGACTTTTCCCAATATGCCCGATCCAAAAGTTCCTTCTGCCCTTCGCGCTGCGCCCAACAAGAAGAAAACGGGACGGCCATAATAAAGGCCATCAGCAGAAAGGCGCGACATATCGAAGAAAGGTTATTCATGACAACATTTTCGATTCGCGAAAATACCATTTTTCTAAACACAATAAACTATGCAATCTCATTAACCATCTCAATCTTATTAAAAACAAAAAAACTATGACAGAACAAATTACGATAGCAGCCGAAAATGTCGGCATCGTTCAGATAACTCAATCCATTGAAAACCTGATATTTGAAATTCGGGGGCGGCAGGTGATGCTGGACCGGGATTTGGCGATGCTGTATGGAGTAGAAACAAAACGCCTGAACGAGCAAGTTCGAAGAAACATAGGACGTTTCCCCCGTAGATTTTATGTTTCAGCTCACAAAGGAAGAGAGGAATGGGTCTATCATCTTTCTGGAAAAGAAAGAATAGTTTGTTTAGTTGCAAAACCAAGCACAAAAACATTTTGCCGTCATCGGCAAAAAAACCGTATATTTGCCGCGGTTTTTATTAGATTCTTGCCGATAGTATGGAATACATCTCTGTTACCCAGTTTGCCGAAAAACACGGCATCAGCAGACTTGTTCACCCCTCGCGTGCCGGAGGCACGAAATCTCAATAACCCCATACAAGCGCAACGAAGTGGAGCGCAGTGTGGGGTTCGGTGCGCGCGCGTGCCAGCGGTGTGTCGGAGACACGCTACCTCACACTATTCCCCTACTAACAGCTCCGGGTTCGCCACATAGAGGCAAAAATAGGGATTTGTTGCATCGGTGCGGCGGAGCATCACGAAAAATGGCTTGTCAAATATCATCTTCTTGGGTGTAGGCTTCGCTTCCTCTTCTTGCTCTACACATGCCAGTACGATTTCAAACTCCGCTTCACTCTTCACCTCCGCACCTGCCTCGTCCAACTTGAAAGCCGTCCGCTGCCACGCCTTCAAAATCTTATACGTCTCAGTATTCGCCTCAAAAATATTGCCCACCAACTTGTTGTATGAGGTACTGATGTCGAAGTCAATATCAGGAGCCATCACCACATCGTCACCCAGAAACTGATACTTCCACTTTTTGTTAGCCGCAGCCCGCTCTTTCTTCCCGAGTTGGATCAGACTATCCGTCGCGGTAGCCATCTCCGCCATCGTCCTATACTTCTTTTCCGTTTTGAAAAGGACGATTTCGTGCTCTTCATCGGTAGGTTTCAACTTAATAATGAAGTTCTTATCGTTTTTATAGTATAGAATTTCCACGATTCGTTTCATATCCTCATGGTCGTCGCCATCCACCCCGAAAGCAGCCACCTTCTGTCCGTCAAACTTCAGCTTGTGCTCATATTTCCGAAGACTGAAGTCGAATGGCAGTTTTTTCTCAAAAGAGGCGCGAGTGAAGATAAAATCCCCTTTCACTTCGCCGCTGGCCTCATATTCACCAGGTTTCAGCACACCACGGAACGACGTGGAGGCGTTGAGCAGATTCAGGTCGCGGTATCTATCGGAAATGGACAATGGCGTGCCGACGATTTTGCGAACTTCATCCCACGCGAACAGAAACGTGGCGCAATAGACCGCGTTGGTGTCCGAACAAATGGGAGACTCCAACGTCGGAACGAATTGCGTCCGTTCAAACTCCGAAAGATTCTCTTCTTCAGCCACTTGCTCCAACAAAGCCTCTTCCGAGACCGGTTCCTTCACGGTCGTTTTCTTGGCCGCGCGCCCGCAAGAGACAAACAGGAGTGCCACCAGAATGATACTAACGTATGTGTTTTTCATATTGTTTCTCTTTTTTAATTACACAACGACGGCAGAGGAAATTTTATTACAAAGCATTGCTTGAGTATTTCAGAATTAAGGACTGACAGGAACGACGCAAAATCATTTCCAAAATCAGTTTGCAAAATTACAAAATTTATCACGCCTTTCAGACTTCACCCGAAAAAATCGTATTTTTGCGGCATGAATGACCATACCCTTCCCCGCATCATCCTGCGCCCCGGCAAGGAGAAATCCCTGCAACGGCGGCACCCGTGGGTCTTCTCCGGCGCCATCGCCCGCAAAGACAAAGACTTGCGCGACGGCGACATCGTGGGGGTCTATGACGCACAACGCCAGTACCTCGCCACCGGACACTTCCAGCCCACCACCATCGCCGTGCGCATTTTCAGCTTCGAACAGCGCGACATCGACCGCGACTTCTGGCGCGAGAAACTGGTGAACGCCATCGCCTTCCGCAAGAGCATCCTGCTGCCGAACCCGCAGACCAACATGTACCGCCTCGTCAACGGCGAGGGCGACGGCATGCCCGGTCTCATCATCGATGCCTACAACCGCCACCTCGTCATGCAGGTGCACTCCATGGGCATGTACCGTCTGCACGAGACCCTCGCGGAACTGCTCGCCGAACTGCTGCCCGACACGAAGGCCATCTGCCTCAAAACCGCCATCGAGACCGCTGAGGACGAGGAGGTTGCAACGGGGAACGGCTGGATTTACGGACAGCCTGACGGGGAGGTCATCGCCTCCGAGCACGGCATCCTCTTCAAAATCGACATCCTCAACGGACAGAAGACCGGCTTCTTCCTCGACCAGCGCGAGAGCCGCGCCATGGTGGGCGAGTTGGCAAAGGGGCACACTGTCCTCAACATGTTTTCCTACTCCGGCGGCTTCTCGCTCTACGCCCTGCGCGGTGGGGCGCAACATGTAGATTCCGTCGATATTTCGCAGAAGGCCATCGACCTCGTGGAAGAGAACGTGCGCCTGATGGGCGGCGACTTCGCGCAGCGGCACAACGCCGTCTGCGAGGACGTGTTCGCCTACCTCGATCGGATGCCTGACCACCATTACGACCTCATCGTCCTCGACCCGCCCGCCTTCGCCAAACACCACCGCGTGAAGGAACAGGGCATCAAGGGCTACCGCAACATCAACCGCAAGACGATGGAGAAGATCCGTCCCGGCGGGCTGCTCTTCACCTTCTCGTGCTCGCAGGCCATCAGTCGCGACGACTTCCAGACGCTCGTCTTCTCCGCCGCCGCCCTCGCCGGCAAGAACGTCCGTGTGGTCAGCCGCCTGCAGCACGCCCCCTGCCACCCGGTGAGCATCTACCACCCGGAAGGGGAATACCTGAAAGGGCTGCTGGTGGAAGTTAGCAATTAGTAGTTAGTAGTTAGCAGTTAGTAGTTAGCAGTTAGCAGTTAACCGTACCCTTACCTTTCTAACCGCGACTACCAGCGTGCCTGCCGCTTCAGGACCTGCGTCATGCAGTGAGCGGCGCCGTAGCCGTCGATGAGGCTCTCCAACGGAATCCATTCCACCTTCACGCCGGCTTCGGCAAAGCGCTGCTGCAAGGCCTTCGACTGACCGCCCACAGCCATGATGTGACGCGGCGCGATGGTCAGGAAATTGTTGGCATAGTGCATCTCATCTTCGCTGTCAATGGGGATAATCTCAAAACGATCCTGCAGAAACTCCACAAATGAGCGTTCCTTCTGCAAAAGAGTGTACTTTTTCGTGCCGGGCGCACGCACCCACAGGTCGCAGGTAACATACTCCGGGTCGTCTTTCTGTGCATTCAACCGACTGGAAGTCAGCGTGCAAAGGTCATTGTCGATAATATTGAAATAGGTGTCAAGGTGCATCTGCATCTGCCAGAACTTGTGGTCGCGGACCACCACCACAGTGTCGTGGCCGAAAGCGTCCGCCTCCATCAACTGCCGGATGCCCTCGTCGTTCGTGCGCATGCCGCATCCGATGAGCGACAGGGTGCCGGCGGGCAAGTAGTCGCCACCCTCCAAGCGTCCCTCGTCTTGGATACGAAGAATCGGCTTCAGACCGAGGTGCGCGTAGCAAAGACTGATAATGTCGGCCTCAGGTTCCCGTTGCAAGGAGTTCATGTTGCATATCACATGGCCGCGCGGAGTAGTGATACTTTGGTCGCGGGTGAAGTAGAGATTCAT
>ONQE01000162.1 GCA_900319925.1 uncultured Bacteroidales bacterium
GAGGTCGTGGTGGTCTTGCCGTGCGTGCCGGCCACCGCCAACGTCTTCAGCTCGTCGGTGATGTGCCCCAACACCTGCGAACGCTTGTACATCGGCACTCCCGTACCGACGAGGTACTGGTATTCGACAAAATCTTTCGGGACGGCGGGCGTATAGACCACAAAGTCCACCTCGGCGGGAATCTTCGCGATATCGCCTTCGAAATGGATGTCCGCCCCCTTGCGCTGCAACATCTCCGTCACGGCGGACGGGGTGAGGTCGTAGCCGGAGACGCGGTCGCCGCGCTGCAGGAAATACTGCGCCAACGCGCTCATCCCGATGCCCCCGATCCCCAAAAAATAGATCTGCTTACTTCTCATAAATCAGGAAAACTGTTCTGCGGTTCTTGGCGCGCCCCTCAGCCGTATTGTTGTCGGCAATGGGATTCGACTCGCCGTAACCTTTGTATCTCAAACGGTTGGCGCTAATCCCCTGCCCTATCACATACTCGTACACCGACTTGGCGCGGTTCTCCGACAGAAGCAGGTTGTCGTCGTCACGACCGATATTGTCGGTGTGGCCCTGGATTTCCACCTTCACCGTGGGATTCTCATTCAGAAACTCGATAAACAGGGCGAGCAACATCTTCGACTCCTGAGTGAGGCTGAAGTCGTTGGTCTCGTAGTAGATGTCGCGCAAATCGCAGACTTTGCCGGTCTCCACCGCCTTCACCTCGGCATCCTTCTCCACAATTTCCTCGGTAATCTCTTCCGGCTTGATGATTTGCGTGTCGAAGGAATAGCCCTCCTTCTTGACATTCACGATGAGGGGCTGCGGATCGTCGTGATGCACCTCGGCGGCCACAGCGTAGCTGCCCGTGCTCGCGCTCACAATGCCCGTGGAGACGACATTCGCGTTCGTGTCGCGGATCTCGACCACGGCATTCTCCAAATTGCCCTCATCCACGGTCACCTTGCCCTTGACGATGACCATCGTGTGCGGACGCGCCTCCTCGTACAGCTCGAACTGGTAGATGTTCCAGTCCTGGTCGCCATAGTTGTTGGAGGAGAAATAGCCCGTTTTGCCGTCTAAACTGACGAAAAAATCGACTTCGTCGTTCTCCGTGTTGATGGGGTAGCCGATGTTGACCGGAGCCGTCCAACGGCGTTTCTCGTCCATTTTGGAGTAGAAGATATCCTGTCCCCCAAGGCCTTCATGACCGTTGGAGGAGAAGTAGAGGGTTTTGCTGTCGGTGTGGAGGAACGGCGACCGCTCGTTCTTATCAGTATTGATAGAGGATCCCATATTGATGGGGTCGCTCCACGTGCCGTCGCTCTTGCGGGTGGCGTACCAGATGTCTGAGCCGCCGAAACCGCCGGGACGGTCGCTGGCGAAGAAGAGCACCCGGCCGTCGGAGCTGAGCGAGGGCTGCGACTCCCACGAATCGTTGCGGTTGATCTTGCCCGGCAACGGTTTGGGCGCGGACCACTCAAAGCCGTCGTATTCAGAATAGTAAAGGTCGAAGTTGGGATAGTTGCCCCCCTGCAGCTTCACCGTGTGGCGCTGCGTGAAAATCAGCAGGTCATTGGTGATGGTGATGGTGGGACTCCCCTCCCCTTCCGCGTTGTTGAACGGCGCAGGCAGTGCAGCACCCTCCCCGAACTGCCCGTGTTTCTTCTCGCTACAGCTGAAGAACTCCTTCTGCACCTTTCCACCCTGACCAAACGGGGAATTGTCGGCCACGTACTTGCGGCGGGTAAAGTAGAAGAAGTGGCCGTCGGGAGAGAGCGTGCCCAGATACTCATCCGCGCTGGTGGAGATATTCGGCACCGGATGCGGGTCGAAGGGCACCGGGTGGTTGAGGATGTTGTCGTAGAAACGGGCCTTGCGGAGGATGATCTTCGCCTCCTTGATCTTGTCGGCGTCCTTGTCGTCGGGGAAGAGGTCCGGGTTGTCGACAATGACCCCCGCGAACTTCACCGCCTCAGGATAAAGCTCGTTGAAATAGGCGATCTGCGCCGCATAGAGGTTGCAGTAGGGCTTGTAGTACGGACAGACATCGAACATACGGTTGAACGCGGCCAATGCCTTGGTCACGTCCGACTTGTCTTTTTTCTTGGAATAGTACTGGTTGTCCTTGAGCGGCAGGTAGTAGCCCAACGCGTAGTAGTAGTTCACCTCGAGATACTCGGGGTGGTCGGCCAGAATCTCCTCATAGAGCTCGTAGGCCTCCTCCTTCTTGCCGGACTTATGGTACTCGCGGGCCTTCTTGAAGACCTTCTCGCTGGCCTTGTCCATCGTCTGCACACACGGATCGTCGTCCTGCGCGAACCCCACGCCGGCGAACCCCATGAACAACACGAACAATATAAGCGAGATACGATTCATAATCTATCGGTTATACGGCGAAAGGGGCAAAGGGTTACACGGTCGGGTTAAGGGTTAAGGGTTATGGGTTAATGTTTAAGGGTTAATGTTTAAGGGTTATAGGTTAAGGGAAACCATAAACCATAAACCATAAACCTTAAACCCTAAACCATAAACCTTAAACCCTAAACCTTAAACCATAAACCCTAAACCATAACCCTTAAACCTTAAACCATAAACCAACCCTAATTGTCCTTGATCACGGTTTCGGCCGCTTCGATGATCTTGACGAACTCGTCGGGTTTGAGGGAGGCGCCGCCGATGAGGCCGCCGTCCACGTCGGGTTGGGAGAAGAGCTCGAGGGCGTTCTTGGCGTTGCAGCTGCCACCGTAAAGGATGTAGGTGAAGACGGCGAGCTCGGTGCCGAACTTCTTCTCGATGAGGGAGCGGATGAAGGCGAGCATCTCCTGCGCCTGCGCGGGCGTGGCGGTCTCACCGGTGCCGATGGCCCAAATGGGTTCGTAGGCAATCATCACGCGCTCGAGCTCGTCGGCCGTGAGCGTGCAAACCGTGGACTCAATCTGCTTCTGCACCACCTCGAAGTGCTTGCCTGCCTTGCGCTCCTCCAACGTCTCACCGCAGCACATCACCGGCACGATGTCGTTGGTCAGCAGACGGTGCATCTTCTTAAGCACCACCTCGTCGGTCTCGCCGAAGTATTTGCGACGCTCGGAGTGGCCCACGATGCAGAAATCGACGTTCATGGAGGCCATCATCTCCGCGGAGATCTCGCCGGTGTAGGCACCGTTCTCGAACTCGCTCACATTCTGCAGACCAGCGTAGAAATGGTTCTCGTCGATGTCGGCATGGTCGGTGACCAGCTCGGCATACACGGCCGGCGGACAGAGCACAACCTCCGTTTGGAGCTGAAAATCAGCCAATTGCTCTTCTATTTGGGTGATAAGGTCTTCCGCTTCTTCGAAGTCCTTGTTCATTTTCCAGTTACCGATAACAATCTTGGGTTTCGTCATAATGCTTTTATTTATCTGATTTACTTAATGTTATAAAATTCAAAACCAAACCATCACAAACGGGCAAAACTACACAAATTACAAATACACGCAAGCAGCTATTTTCCCGTTCACAACTCACAATTCACAAATCACAAGTCACAAGTCACAAGTCACAAGTCACTACTCGCCGTTCCTTGGCTCGGGATTCTCCTCTGCCGGCTGCGGTTCCTGAGAGGGCTGCGGGGCGACGTGTTGCTCTTCCGGTTCCGCATGGTGATGCTTGCCGGCATGCGACTCCGATGCGGATTGCTTCGGGATGGTCACCGAGACCGTGTTCCCGTAGCGGATGCCCGAGCGGGTGCCCGCGTAGGCGCGCAGGTAATAGACGGTGCCCGGCTGGAGGCCACTGACGACCGTGGTGAAATAGCCGAGGCCGGTGCCGTCGGAGGAGTGCGGTCCCATGACGGACGGATAGGGGTCGGTGCCCCAGCATATACCGCGGTCGATGACCGGTTCGGTCTCATCGCCTTCGGCTTGCCCACAAACGGTGACGCTTCCGGGCATCAGCTGGCTGATCGGCATCGTGTGGACCCGGAGGGACTCGAACCCGCTGGCAGGAGCTTGCGCGGGTTGCGGCATCGCGGCGACAGGCTGCGGAACCGGAGCGACCGGTTGCGGAGCCGCGACAGGATAGGCAGGCTGCGGGGCTGTGACGGGATAAGCAGGCTGCGGGGCTTTGACCGGATAGGCCGGTTGCGGGGCCGCGACAGTTGGCTCAGGCTGCGAAACCGGAGCGGGTGCTGCGGGTTGAGGCGCCGCGGGTGCCGGAGCAGGCACATCGCTGACAGCCGGAACGGGCTCGGAATAGCGACTGCTGCGGTTGCGTTCCTGGAACTCCGTGCGGTAACGGTAGGGAATACAGAGACCGAGACCCGCCTTCGCCCCGAAGGTGAAGCGTGTCTTCTCCACCGGGTAGCCGGCAGTACGAATGCCCTGGAGGTTGTAGGACCCGACCACTTC
>ONQE01000123.1 GCA_900319925.1 uncultured Bacteroidales bacterium
ATCTGGTGCTGGTGATCCTGTGGGTTATTTTCATGCGGTGGGTCTATAATACGATCTACCCGCCCAAGTCAGTGATCCTGGTCTATGACGTGCATAATCCGGAAAAGCTCCTGAAAAACATCGCTTCCCGGAGGGACAAATACGATATTGAGGAAGCGGTTCCGGTGAGCCGTGGCATTGATTATATTGAAGACCGTATTCTGAATCATGAGGCCTGTATCGTAGGAGATATTCCTTCTCACGAGAGGAATCTTCTTGTTAAATACTGTTTTGAGAAGGGTGTCCGCTGTTACTGCAGTCCGAAGATTTCGGATATCATGCTGACCGTCCGCCACAACCGCCACTGGTACGAGCCGAAACTGCCGCATGCAGTCTTCATCAACGGACTATACGTCGGAATGATGAAAGACCACGACTTGCGCATTGAAATCCCGGCGGGTAGCTACAGTCTAAAGGTGCAGTTTGGCGGGCTTATTCCGCTGGGCAAAAGCGGCAAAAGCCTCGATTTGTCGGTCTCTTCCACCGCACAGGTGGAGGTGCCGCAAGAAGGAGACGTTCTCTGCGAGTTCCACGACCGCGAACGGCTGTGGAACATCCTCTTCGACATCGACCTCGTTCTCTGGGTAGTCTCGTGGTTCGTCACCCTGCCCCCGCTCTACAAAATCCTGTCCGATGCTTTCTTTGTCATCTGGCTGGTGCGATTGGTGGTGATCAGGAAGAAGTATTATCGGATAAATGTTGGAATAATGCAGTGAAATGATGATTGCTCGTTGGAAAAAGTGTATCTTTGCAGTCGAAATCTTAAAAAAGAAACAGAAATGACAGTATGTTTCGTTAATATAGTTATAAACCAATAATTAATGCTATGAAAAAGATGCTGATGATGTGCTTGGCAATGCTCGCCTTTGCGGCTTGTACCCCCGACAATCCGACACCAGACCCAACTCCTGACGTGCCAGAACAGGAGTGGCCCTTGCCCGCAAATCGCACTGGATATATTGTTGAGGAAATCACCCGGTACAGCGATGAAAACAACCATTATGAGGCCACGTATGAATATGACGAAAACAACCGTCTTGTTAAAAGGACTCTCCACTGTACGTATGAGGAGTGGCCTGGCGTAAAACATTCGACGTATGTGGATTCCATTGTGTATCAGAACGGTCACGTAAGCAGAATAATACAAACAGTTACCCCCGACGACCACTTATGGCATCCCGATATATTGTTCTATTATGACAATAAAAATCGTCTAGTAAGGACGGAATATGGCGACAATATTACCTGCTACGGTTACCATAATGGACGTCTTGACAGTATTTATTCACCCTACAGTGACGAATTATATGCCATCCTCGAATATGATGATGCCGGAAATGTAGTGCGTGAACGTTACCGCACGTCGGAATTAGATTTGGTCGGCGAACCAACAGGGGTGTTTTACTTCGGTACTTTGGATTTCGAATATGATAATAAACCACGTCCAAACTTTAACATGGACAATGCTTTTATCTACGAACCGATTTTTCAAATGGGTACTACATATCCAGCACATATTCGCAACCTCTCGAAAAACAATATGACACGCTTTAGTGAAGGTCCCGAAATATGGGAATATGAATATAACGATCAAGGTCTTCCCGAAACAATGTACCGTCAATTTGGAGATAACGGACCGACACATGTTGGATGGAGATTTAAATATCGCCGTGTGGAATAAAGTAATCCAAGGGGAAACCCCACCAATATGAAAAAACAAACTTACGAAGGACAAGAATCATCAAGATCAAAGTAGCATGTTAAGCGAAAAGGTTTTCAAGCGAATGAACAGCACCGCTTGTCGGAAGAGACCATCAGTAATATTGCCCGAAGTCACGGGTTGTATTGTAATCCTTGATAAGCAGTCAGACGATTGAATAAACGATAAAAACACTATTTTGCTGTTCAAAATATTTTAGTATTTTTGCCGAATAAAAATAGATAAAATATGGCAACATTAACAATAACTTACGATGGGCGCAGTAAGGTGGCGCAGAGTGTTGTGGCGTTGATACGCTCGTTAGGGGACGTGTTTCACATTTCGCAGTCTCAAGAAGAGGCGAAAGAGCGCGAGTGGACAGCGGAAGAGGAACGACAAGCTTTCCTATGCACATCAAGAAATAATATGGCCCGCTGGTTGAACGAAAACAAAATCTAACATCCTATGAAATACGAACAGCGTGACGTCGTTGAGGTCAATTTTATGTTTCCAGATGGTTCATTCAAGCCCCATCCAGCGTTGATTATTTCAAATAATGAACTGCAGGAGAACGAGGGCTATATCTATTTGTGCATGATTTCGTCGAAAGATTATAATCCGCAATACAGTTTCACCCTTTCCAACGAGATGCTGACAAAGCCATTAAGCAAACAAAGCTATGTGAAATGCCAGCTGATAATGGGAGACATAGAACGCGATGTAGTGCGTAAAATCAGCCGTATCAAGCAGCCATACTTCGACCAGATTGTGGAGAAAATAAAGGTGTCGATATTTTAAGTCTAAAAAAAGGGCAAAGAAAGTATGGCCGAAGAGTGCAGTGAAGTCAGAAAAAGGTGTTTGAAATCAGCCTGTACAATTTCGTTGGAATAAGAGTATCTATTCATTTCGTTTTCTGTTCTAAAGCATTATGATCGACCAAATTATCGAATACAACAAGACGTTCGTGGCGCAAAAGGGCTACGAGAAGTATATCACCGACAAGTACCCCGACAAGAAACTGGCGGTGCTGTCGTGCATGGACACGCGGTTGACGGAACTGCTGCCGGCCGCCCTCGGACTGAAGAATGGCGATGCGAAGATCATCAAAAATGCAGGTGGTCTGGTAATCTCCGCCTTCGATTCAGCTATGCGCAGCCTGATTGTGGCCATTTACGAACTGGGCGTGCAAGAGATTATGGTGGTGGCGCACTCGCATTGCGGTGCCTGCCATATGAGCTACGACCATTTCCACCACGAGATGATTGCCCGCGGTGTGACGGACGAGACCCTCGACACCATCCGCAAATGCGGCATCAACCTTGACCACTGGCTAGAGGGCTTCAAAGACACCCCGACCTCTGTCCGCAAGACCGTGGAGACCATCCGCACCCACCCGCTTGTGCCGAAGGACATCGTGGTGCGAGGGTTTATTATTGATTCGGAAACGGGGGCATTGGAGGAGATTGATTGTTTTGCCTCTGAAGGGACATTATAACCGTACGCTGTTGCGCCATTCCACCAAACACTTGCCCTTGACGGAGCGTGACAAGCACCGATGCAACGCAATAAAGAGTACTATTTTGTCGTTTTTATTCTATTTTTGCAAAAAATTTCGCACTACGAATAATAATAGACCATATTATCCGCTTTCAAAAACCTTAAAACATTCAAATATGAAAAGAATGATGTTTCAAATAAGTATGGTCGCCGCTGTTTTTCTCGCAGCGTTCCCGCTGGCGATACAGGCCGCAGAGGTGACTCCGCAGACCGCCGAACAGGTGGCCCGCACTTTCTGGAATCTTCACCACGACAAAGATGTGGCAGAACTGAACAGCCCCATGCACCAACTCGACATCTGTTGGGACGCATTTTACATTTTCGCTCCGGCCGAAGACAAAGGTTTCGTGATTGTAGCAGCTGATGACCGCGTGCGTCCCGTGCTGGCCTATTCGTTCCACAACAATGCTATGCGCGACAAGATGGGATCCGGTATGAGCTGGTGGCTCGACGGCTGGCAACAGCAAATCGAAGAGTTGAGGAAGGAGAAAGATGGGGAGAGAAACGAAGAATGGCAACAACTGCTGGATGGCGGTGGTACTCCTCGTTCGCTGACGGTGGTGGATCCCATGCTGACCACCCAGTGGGATCAGGATGCTCCATACAACGATAGCTGTCCTTCCCGCATTGAGTTTGGGTCAAGCGTGCGTGCCCTCACGGGTTGCGTGGCTACGGCGATGGCCCAGGTGATGAAATATTGGAACTACCCCGAGCGCGGCACCGGCACCCATACCTACAACTCGGTCTCGTTTTTTGGCTTAGGTTATACTTTTGGCGAACAAACGGCCAACTTCGGCGCTACGACCTATGATTGGGACAACATGCCTAATAGTCTCACGTCGGCTTCCCCTAATGTGCAGAAGGCAGCCGTGGCCACACTGATGTACCACTGTGGCGTGGCGTGCGACATGTATTATGGTTCGGCCGCTTATGGTGGCAGTGGCACCAAAATCCGAAATGCTCCTTACATGAGAGAAGGAAACGCTCTTAATGGCATAATCAAGTATCTCGGCTATTCCTCGTCAGCCACAGGTATGGAACGCATCAAGTATGACGACAACGCTTGGACAGCGCTGGTGCGCGGTGAACTTGACGCCTCCCGTCCCATTATTTACGCTGGTTTCGAACAAACAGCAGGCCACTGCTTTGTCTGCGATGGTTACGACGATGAGAACCGATACCACTTCAATTGGGGCTGGAGTGGCGATGGCGACGGCTTCTTCACCCTCAACAGCCTGACACCTATCATTGGCTCATATACCTATGACTTCACTGTCGGTCAGGAGATACTGGTGGGCATACAGCCCCCCACAGGTGAAGACACACTCTGCATCATTCGCCAATTCCCCTATACTGAGGACTTTGAGATGGCTCCCACCGGTTGGGAAGCAACCTCCTCCCATATCCGCCACAGTTATTCCTGGATGGTTACCGACTCCACAGGGGCGGACGGCAACTATTCCGCCGGAGCGTTCCGTGCCATCATCGACACCTCTGAAGACCACATGTACTCACCTGCCATCGTCGCCCCAGGGGACTATAAAGTGAACTGGCAGGTGTGCGCCAAGGACGCTTCGGGGAGCGACTCATATACTCTTACGGTGGGCGCCGAGATGTTCAATGATACGATTGCATTGACCACATGGCAGTCGCGCGAGTTGCTTTTCTCTGTAGCTGAGGGCGATACCGTACGTCTCGACTTCTTCCACACAACCAACACCAACACCGTTGGTCTTTTCATTGACAATATTGTCATAGAGAGGCTTTCCGGCACAGGCATCCATGACTTTGCAACGGCGCAAACCCTCAACGTTTACCCCAATCCCACGAATGACCACATCACCATCAGAGGAATGCCCGAGGGCGGCCGTGCCGAGCTCTACGATGCCACCGGCCGTCTTGTCAAGGTCTCCACGAGCCAGAGCATCAACCTGTCGGCTTGCCCCGCCGGTGTGTACCTTCTCCGTATCATCTCTGCCGACGGCGTGGCGACACAGCGCGTGATCAAAAGATAAACACCAATCCCAATAAATTTGAACGCTTCGCAATACATCCAGAAACTTGACTCCGAGAGTCATCCGGAAAGAGGCAATTTTATTTGTCTGCATGTATTCGATATTTATGTACATTTGCACCCTTAAAACCAAAGTCATTATGAGCAACCCCCTTTTCAACATCCAATACGGCCTGTTCGTCATCACCACGTGTGACGGCGGCCGCGACAATGGCTGCATCAGCAACACCATCGCGCAGGTGGCCATGCAGCCCGACCGCATCTCCGTGGCCCTCAACAAGGGCAACCTGACCACCGAACTTATCCAGCGTTCGCGCCGGTTCACCGCCTCCATCATCAGCGAGGCCGCCGATTTCGAGCTGTTCAAGCACTTCGGCTTCCAGAGCGGTCGCGAAGTCGATAAGTTCGCCGACTTCAAGGACTGCCGCCGTGTCGCGAACGGCACGATGGCTGTCACCCGCGGCACCAACGCCTACATCTCCGTCGAGGTGGAGCAGATCGTCGATCTCGGCTCGCATGTCCTCTTCATCGGGCCCGTCTCCGAGTCGGAAGTGCTCAACGAGGTGCCTTCCGCCACGTATAACTACTACATGGAGCACATCAAGCCGAAGCCGCAGCCTGTGGGGCAGACCGCCGAGGGCAAGACTATTTGGCGCTGCACCATCTGCGGCTACGAGTACGTGGGAGAGGAGCTCCCGGAGGACTTCATTTGTCCCATCTGCAAGCATCCCGCCTCGGATTTCGAGAAGGTTGTCGTGGAAGCCAATGCGCCCGCGAGTGCAAGCAAGTACGCTGGCACGCGCACGGAGAAAAACTTGGAGGCCGCTTTCGCCGGCGAGAGCATGGCCCGCAACAAATACACCTACTACGCCTCCGTGGCCCAGCGGAACGGCTACGAGCAGATTGCCGCCCTCTTCCTGAAGACCGCCGACAACGAGCGCGAGCACGCCAAGCTCTGGTTCAACCATTTGGGCGGCGTAGGCACGACCGCCGAGAATCTGCTGCACGCCGCCGAAGGCGAGAACTACGAGTGGACGGACATGTACGACAAGTTCGCTCGCGAGGCCGACGAGGAGGGATTCCACGAGCTGGCCGAGCAGTTCCGGGCCGTCGCGGCCATCGAGAAGCACCACGAGGAGCGCTACCGTGCCCTGTTGTACAACGTGGAGACCGCCGAGGTCTTCCGCAAGAGCGGTGTCAGCATCTGGGAGTGCCGCAACTGCGGTCACATCGTCATAGGCACCGAAGCCCCCAAGGTCTGCCCCGTCTGCTTCTATGCCCAGGGCTGGTTCGAGATCAACGCGGAAAACTACTAACCATAGGATCGTAACAGGAAAGTGAGCAATTCGGACT